>JBEPXG010000069.1:0-7357 GCA_041642015.1 Halanaerobiales bacterium | reverse complement strand
ATTGATATGGGAACCATTTATAAAGATACTACCATCAGTTGGTTTATCTAGGGCTCCAAGTAAGTTTAAAAGTGTTGATTTACCAGAACCAGATGGACCAATAATAGAAGAAAACTCACCTTTTTTGATTTCTAAATTTATCCCGTGTAGAACTTCATTTTTAATTTCTTTTCCATAGACTTTGATAAGATCTTTAGTTTCAACTATATTATTAGGCATTATGAATCACCTCAATCGGATTTAATTTAGCTGAATTACGTGCAGGTATTGAAGCTGCAATCATTCCGGCAGATGTAGCTATTATAACTGATATTAAAATAAATGTTGGATCAACTGTTATTGGAAACAATGGATCTCCAGTTTGATCTCTTGTAAATGTAACAAATAGTTGACTTAATCCAATTCCACTTAAAGCACCAAGTAATGATCCGGTTAAACCTAGAATAGCTCCCTGGATTAAAAAGATAATACCAACTCTTTTTCTTTTAGTTCCCATTGCTTTTAAAATACCAATCTGTCTTGATTTTTGCACTACAGATACTGCAAGTACACTAGCTATTCCAAGTGTTACTGCAATTATAACAAATATTTGTATTATTAAACTTGAACTACTTTGACTTTGCAATGCAGTTAATAACTGCTGGTTATTTCTTTGCCAGCTTTCAGCATTAATTTGGTTAAACCTTCCCATAATTTGATCCGCTGTCTGATCGGATGCAAATACATCCTCAATTTGTATTTCAATATTTGAAATTTGATCACTAAAGTTAAATAAAGTTGAAGCCCTTCTAATCGACATAAATATCCAGCTTTTGTTTAGTTCTTTTGAACCTAAATCAAATACTCCTGAAACAATAAAGCGATCACTTATACCACCAGATGTAGTTATCTTAATTGTATCATTTGGCTGTAGTTCCAACTCATTGGCTAACTCAGTTCCAATTAAAATATTGTTTCCTCCAACGTTTGATTGACCTGTTACAATATTATTAGTTATTTTATATATACCATCAGCTTTGTTTATATCAACACCTCTTATAACGATGGGTAAGTTTTTTTGACCCCTAACAGCAAAACCTGAACCATTGATTGTTGGCGATACCGCTGTAATTTCACTTTGGTTATCTAAATAGTTTTCAATTTCCTGCCAACGATTAATTCCACCTTCATTGCCTGCAAAGGTAATTATTCTAGAGTATTTATCTTCATTTATTACTAATGGTCTTGGAGCTTGATCTTCCGGTAATACAGTTACATGAGGTGAACTACCAACAGTTTGATTAATTAAATCTGTTTGTAGGCCACTAATTAAAGAGCCTAAAAAGATCTGTACAGTAACACCTACAATAATTCCTAAAAGGATTAATAGGGTTTGAGTTTTATTGGACTTTAAAAATCTCCATGCTACTTTGAATTCAAACCACATTTTTATTCACTCCCAATTTCTACTGCTTGTCCATCGGTTAGATTTTCTGGTCTTAAAATTTGATCTCCTTCATTAAGACCTTCTGAGACAACTACTTCATTTTGATAAGTTTCTTCTAATGTTATATTTTTTCTTTGAGCAGTCCCATTATTATATATATAGACATATCTGCTTTCATTATCTTCTCTTACATAGTTTTCGGGGATTAATATTATATCTTCAATTCTTTCATTAACAACTTCTACTGATACAGACATATTTGGTATTAATATTTCATTATCCTCAACTGGTTTTAAATAAACATCAATTGTTCCTCGGTCTGGATCTACACTTGAAGCAATTCTAACTATCTCTACTTCGAATTTTCTGTTTGGATAAGCATCAGGTGATACATAACCATGATCACCTATTGATATAAGATTAAGTTCTTTTTCATCAGGACTTATTTCAATCTGTAGTTCGTTAGATCCTATAGTTAATAAAGTCTGACCTGGTTGTATATATTCGCTTACCTCAATATCTTGAGTTAATATTTTTCCATCAATTGGTGAATTAATTATATATTTTTCTAAATTAACCTCTGCTCTATTTAGATCTGCTTGTGCAGAATTAACATTTTCTTCAGCCACATGATACTGTTTTTGGGCAGATTGATATGCAATTTCTGATCTTTTCAGTTCTTCAATTGCTTCTTTTACTTTATTATTTCTTGTCTTTTTAAGTTCGATTAGTCTTTGTTCTAAGATAATTTTATTAGATTCTAAAACATTTACACGGTGTTTTTGTTCTTCAACTTTTATTTTTTCAATTGCACCATTTTCATACAAATACTGTCTTCTTTCCAACTCTTCTTTTGCATTAGCTATTTCAAGTTCTGCTTGATTGATTTCTTCTAAAAGGGATTCATCATTAATTTCATTAGCATTTTCTAGTTTAACCTCTGCTAATCTAATTTGAGCTTCAGATTCTTTTATTGTTGATTCTGTTTGTTCTAATGAAGCTTTTGCACTATTTAACTGAGCTAAAGCCTGCTTGTAGTTGGCTTGAGCAGTACTATCATCAAATTCAATTAAAACATCACCTTCATTAACAATATCTCCTTCTTTAAAATTAATAACTTTAATATTTTCAGCAATAGTTGAACTTAGATTAATTGTCTTTTCTGGTTTAACTACTCCAGAAGCCCTTAAAGAATTGACTAAATCAGTTCTTTGGGCTGTAATATATTCTACATTAGCCACTTGATTGTTGTTTTGATAATAAAAGAAACCAAATGCAGCAATTAATATTATTAATACTATAACTATATATCTTTTTTTCATGAAAATCACTCCCAAATTATTTCTTTATGTTTTTTATTATTTATTTACTATTGAAATAAAATTATAACAATAATGATTCTTATTAATATTATAACATAACTTATTGAAAATATATATAATATTTTACAAATTTTACATTTGATTATAATCTTTTTATCAAATGAATTAAATTGAATAAAAAAGTAGGCTTTTTAAGTTAAAAGCCTACTTTTTAATGTAACTGTATTAAATTATTATACTAAATAATATAGAATAGTTATCAAAAATATTATTTATAACCTTCTATTCTATTTATTGAGTCTTTGATCTGTTTTTTACTTAAGGGATTAGGATTATTACATGCTTTTGTCCTATAATATATTTCAGCCACATATTCAATAATTTCAGTAATATTTAATGCTTCTTTAATATCCTCACCAACAGTTACTAAACCATGATTGGCTAAAAGCACTGCTTTATATTTATTACCTAATGCCTTTAAAGTATTTTTGGCTAACTGTTTTGTTCCAAAAGATGCATATTTGGCACAAGGTACTTTCTGTCCAGCATAAGCTATTAAATAATGAATGGGGGGGATTTCTTCTTTCATAGATGAAATAGTTGTGCAATAGGTAGGATGGGTATGAATAACAGCATTAATTTCTTTTAGATTTCTATATATTCTAGTATGAATCCTATATTCAGTAGATGGCTTTTTTTCACCTTCAACAATCTGACCCTGTGGATCTATAACTACTACATCTTCTGTTTTAATATTTTCATAAGGTATTCCTGAAGGTGAAATTGCAATTAAGTTTTCTTTTCTATTATATATACTTAGGTTACCCCCAGTTAATTTAACTAAGTTTTTATCCTTTAGCTTAATACCATATTCAATAATTTTATTTTTTTCCTTTTTTAATAACATAAACAAATCATTCCTTTAATTTTTATTATTTTACATCAATATTAAGAAGACCGATTTGTTGGTTATTTTCAGCAAACTCTTTTACCTCTTCAGAAAAAGAATCAGCTGCAAGCCAGATGATGTGATAAGATAAAAATTTACTTTTTATTAGTTTAATTAACTCTTTAAGCTTTTTAGAATCTACTTCTTTGGTTAAAAGATAAATAAAGGTTCGATTAAATAGAATAAAAACTCTTTTTTGTGCTTTGACACAGTATATTTCATCATCATAATCAATTTGTTTTTCTTGAGCCTTAAATCCATCTTTTGTTAAGTTTTTTATTAATTCTTCTTTATGTTTTTGTAGTGTTTTCAAGAATTTCACACCCATTTTTAATATTTTAAAAATCATAAAATATTATCTTGTAAATTATATGCTACTATTATTATTTATAATATAACTGGATATAACTAAAATTTTAGTAATTATTATATTCATTTTATAGGAATTAATTTAGTATTCTATACATAAGATAATATTTAATTTGATTTTAAATTCAAATATTCCTTTTTTTAATTATATCTTTTAATAATAATAATATCAATTAGTATAAATTTTTAAAAGTAATAAAAAAAAGCCAACTGTGTTACCAGTTAGCTTGGGGGGTTAAATTAGAAATTTGTTATTCTTTTTCTGTAACTTTTGTTATCTTATTTAATACACCTGGTGTTCTTCCTCTGTCTAAAGCAGTTTCTCTTGTAAATAGCTGAATAGTTATTGCAAATAATGTTGGTATTAATAATCTATTTACTTCAGGTAATTTATCGACTATTATATTAGTGTTTTTGATATCATATTTTTTATCAGTTAACAAGATAACATTTGAACCGTGTTCAGCACTCTCTTCAGCTAATTTAGTTAAAAGATCGTATGTATGATCATTATGTGCAAATATTATTGATCCATGGTCTTTACCTGTTATTTCTAATGGACCATGTCTAAAGGCTCCAGCACTATAACCTGTTGGTTGTAAGCCGGTTCCTTCTTCACATATTAAAGCCCCCATTAAGGTAGTTGATAAAAGATCACCCCTTGAAATAAATGACCATTTAACTCTATCTTTTAAATGCTTATATAACTTCTCTATATTATTTTTTTCTGTTTTAATAAATTTGTCTATTTTATTTATATCTTCTAATTGTTTTTGCATATTTATCCCGTCATTATTATCTACTAAATGAGCAATAATATTAAGTAGATAATTACTATTAGTGTAGGTTTTTGTTGAAATAGTTGCTTCAGTGCCTGCAAAAATAGGTAATACATAATCAGACATCTTTGCTATCGGACTATCTTCATTATTTGTAATAGATATTATTGTGTTTTCATCAGGAAGCTTTTCTAATAGCTTTTTGGTTTCAGCACTTTTACCAGATTGTGAGATTGCTATTACTGTAAATCCTCTATTTAGTGAATTCATCTGGTAATGAATAAACTCATCTATATCGGGATTAATACATAAATATCCTTTTTGAGATAGTATATTGATTGAAGAAATAGATGCATAATTAGAACTACCCATTCCTGCAAAAAGTATTGGTTTATCATTATTTTCAAGATAATGAACTACATCACTTAATCTTTTTTTATATTTAGGTTCTTCAAAATATTTTGCTAATAATTTATTTAAACATTCGGGTTGACTTTTAATATCTTTTATCATTGGATCACTCATTATTAACACCCCACTATTTTAACTTATTTATATTTATTGAATTTTGGTTTTGTTTAATAAATTGTAAAAGTTCATTTATAGATGGTGATTTACCATTTTCAACAAAAAGTCTTGCATTAACTGTTCCTAATATTAATGATTCCTTTTCATTAAGATTATTTAATATGCCCCAACTAAATCCTGCATTAAAATTATCTCCTCCACCAACAGTTAATACTGGATTTTTAACTTTTGGTACAGAGACTTTATAAGAATTTTTTCTATTAATTAAATATGCTTCAGCAACAGGATGAATAACAACATCATCTATAAACCCTTTACCAACTAAATACTTACCAACACTATTTAAATCTTTAATGTCTTCAGACAATATTTTATTACCAATATCTTTTGCTTCATTTTCATTTAAACCTAATACAACTTTATAGTAGTTTCTAAAAACATTTAATAGTTTCAACATATCCTTAATATCTTTAACTGATCTTGAATTAGTATCAGCTAAATCTATAAAAAGAGTTTGGTTATTTTTATTTATTTTATCTTGATTTTTATTTAAATAATAAATTAATTTTTTCCAAATCAATGACATATTATCAAAATGACTCCAATTAACCATTGATATAAGTTCATAGTTATTTAATATATCATAAATTTTGTCCCCAACCCTGTTTTTTACTGTATCATAGTCAATTTCTTTAAAAGTATGTGTATCACCTAACATAATTTTCCCATCAAAGAATTCTAAAACAAAACTTAAAGCAGGTTCTCCTATAGAATGAATCTTACAATTTTTTGACAAATAATTATTAAAAAGATCTTCATATTCATCTATTGGAGCAATACAATCTGTATTTATTCCTAAATGTCCTAACGAATTAGCAAAAAGTGGTGTATTACCACCAGGTTGAATTGTTTCTAGCTCAATATCTATATCACAGCTTAGCCCAGCTGCCTGTTTTATTCTATCACCAAAGTCATCTATTGTATTAAAATAGTTTAATTGATTATTTTCATGGGAACTAACTGGTCTATATATTTTATCAACAAAACCATCAAAACCAATGGCGGCTTTTTTATCTAAATATATTTTTTCATTTATTATCTGATCCATTTTATTTGTTAAATTCTCTAGCATATATAGTTCCTCCTTAACCTTTAACTGAACCAGCAGTTAGTCCTTTAATAATTAGTCTCTGGAATATTATTACTATAATCATTGGTGGGATTGCTGCTAATACTCCTCCGGTAGTCATTGCTGTATAGTTTACTGCATGTCGTCCAGTAAATTCTGTTATTGCAACTGGAACGGTTTTAGAAGCATAACTATTGGTCAAAATTAAAGCATAAAAGAACTGATCCCATGCCAAAAGGAATGAAAAGATAGCAACAGATGCGATACCAGGTCCTGATAGTGGTAATATTACTCTAATTAAAGCTCCAAATCTAGAACAACCATCTATTCTTGCAGAATCTTCTAACTCCATAGGAATACTTCTAAAAAATCCGGTCATAATATAGATCACAAATGGTAAAGTAAAGGATAAATAGACAAATACTAATGTTACTTTTTTATCTAAGAGTCCAATATTATTAATCAAAATATAGATTGGAATAATCAAACTAACAACAGGAATCATCCTTGTTGCAATCATTGTTAACATTCCTATTCTTCTACCTTTAAAATCAAGACGTGAAAAAGAATATGCAGCTGGAATACCTACAACTAAACTTACTAATGTTACAAAAAATGAAACATATACACTGTTATATAATGCTGTAGTAAACATTTCTGCTGCTTGTGATGAACCATCTTGTGTTGAGAATATACTTATATAGTTCTTTAAAGTTAAATTATCAGGGGTCCAATCAATTGGTTTAACTAACAATGAGGACTGTGTTGATAAACTAGAAATAACTAGCCAGTATATTGGAGCTAATATCCAGATAGCTACAACTACCATTAGAATGTATCCAATTATCTTTTTTG
>JBEPXG010000068.1:0-7395 GCA_041642015.1 Halanaerobiales bacterium | reverse complement strand
ATTAAAACCAGGTGAATATAAATTAATTAAAACTGGATTAAAATTAGCAATTCCTGAAGGATTTGGAGGTTTTGTCTATCCAAGAAGTGGATTAGCTCTAAAGGAAGGAATAACAGTTTTAAATGCTGATGGTGTAATTGATCCAGGGTACCGAGGTGAAGTGGGAGTTATATTAATTAACCACAGTAATAAAGAATTTAAAATTAAGAAAAATGATAGAATTGCACAACTATTAATTCATCGAACATTTAATATAGAATGGAATGAAGTGGACAATCTTGTAGATAGTAATCGTAGTGATGGTGGCTTTGGTCATACTGGTAAACAATAAGGAGGAAAATCATGGAAAGTAAAGTAAAAGATTTATCATTAGCTCCAGAAGGAAAACGTAAAATAGATTGGATTAAAGATAAAATGGTTGTTTTAAATAAAATAAAGGAAGAATATATTGAAGATAAACCATTAGCAGGTAAAACAGTATCAATATGTTTACACTTGGAAGCTAAAACTGCTTATATGGCAATAATTTTAAATGAATTAGGTGCAGATGTTTACATAACAGGTAGTAATCCATTATCAACACAGGATGATGTCGCAGCTGCTCTTACTGAATATGGTGTTACAGTTTATAGCTGGCATGGTGAAACTAAAGAAGAATATGATAAATCATTAAATAAGATACTTGAAGTTGAACCAGATCTCATTATTGATGATGGAGGAGATCTAGTTTCTAAGATACATGATGAGAAACCTGAATTAATTAATAAGATAATTGGTGGAGCAGAAGAAACAACAACAGGTGTATTAAGGCTAAAATCTCTTGATAATAAAAATCTTTTAAAGTTTCCTATGATGTCTGTAAATGATGCACAAGCAAAATATTTATTTGATAATAGATATGGAACCGGTCAATCAGTATGGGATGCCATTATGAGAAACACTAATCTTGTTGTTGCAGGGAAAGATATTGTTGTAGCAGGTTATGGTTGGTGTGGAAAAGGAGTAGCCAAACGAGCTGAAGGATTAGGTGGAAAGGTAATAGTAACTGAAGTAGATCCATTTAAAGCAATTGAAGCAAAAATGGATGGATATAGAGTTATGAAAATGAAAGAGGCAGCAAAAATCGGAGATATTTTTATAACTCTAACTGGTTGTAAAAATGTAATTAATAAAGATCATTTTAAAGTAATGAAAAATGGAGCTATATTAGCAAATGCAGGTCATTTTAATGTTGAAGTAAATGTATCGGATCTTGAGAAAATTGCTGATAAAAAAGAAAATGTAAGAGATAATATTGATGCTTATCTTGTTGGTGATAAAACATTATATTTACTAGCAGAAGGAAGATTAGTTAACCTTGCTGCTGGTGACGGTCATCCTGCTGAAATAATGGATATGAGTTTTGGATTACAAGTACTGTCATTACTTTATTTAATTGAAAATGATTTATTACCTGGACTATATAAAGTGCCGGAAAAAATTGATAAAAGGGTTGCACAGTATAGATTAAATGCAGATAAAATTGAAATTGATAAATTGAGTAGTGATCAAAAAGAGTACTTAGATAACTGGAAAGTTTAGGTGAAAAGATGTATAAAATTAAAGTTCCAGCTACATCCGCAAATATAGGGCCAGGCTATGATTCATTCGGTTTGGCTCTTAATCTATATAATAATTATGTTTTTAGTTTAAATAGTTTAAATAATTTTGAATTATCTATAAAAGATATGAACAATAATGAACTTTTTATAAAAAAGGAAGATAACTTAATAATCCAAACAGCAGATTATATATATCAAAAATATCCAAATAAAATAGATTTAAATCAATTAAAAGTGGATGTTCAGCTTAATTATCCATTAGACAGAGGACTTGGTAGCTCTGCAAATGCCATTATTGCCACAATATGTGGATTGAATAAATTATTTAATTTAAATCTGGATGAACATATAATATTAAAATATGCTTTAAATATTGAAGGTCACCCTGATAATATAACTCCTGCTTTAGTAGGTGGATTTACAATAAGTCAAGTTATAGATGAAAAAGTATCTTATCATAAAATTAATGTTTTAAATAAACTTAATATTTTGTTGTTTATACCAGAAATAAAAATAAAGACTAAAACAGCTCGAAAAGTAATCAATAAATCTATTCCTATAAATCATGTAACTAAAAATATTGCAAATGCTTCAATATTGACTGCTGGTATTATAAATAATAATATAGAATTAATTAAAAAGGGTTCAACTGATTATATTCATCAAAATAATAGATTAAATTTAAATCCAAAACTTCAGTTATTATTTAATAAAATACTTTTGAAAACTAAATCAGCCCAATTTTTAAGTGGCAGTGGTCCAACAATAATTTTCTTTTCAAATAATAATTTATCAAACTTAAAAAATATAATTAAAAAAGAAGCAGAAAATATTGGAATTGTAAACTGTTTAATAGAAACAAAGGTAAATAATAAGGGTATAATAATAAAAGACGGTGATAAAAATGTGGAAAGGTTTAATTAATAAGTATAAAGATTTTTTACCTGTAGATAAAAATCAAGAAATTGTAACTCTAAGTGAAGGTAATACACCATTAATAAGAGCAGACTGGTTTAGTAATAAATATAACTTTGAACTATTTTTAAAGTTTGAAGGTGCTAATCCAACCGGTTCTTTTAAAGACAGAGGTATGACATTAGCTGTAACTAAAGCACTTGAGAATAATAGTAAAGCTATTATTTGTGCTTCAACAGGAAATACATCAGCTTCTGCAGCTGCATATGGTGCTAGAAGTGGTTTGAAAACACTTGTAATAGTACCTAGTTCTAAAATTGCAAAAGGTAAACTATCACAAGCTTTAATATATGGAGCCAATATTATACCTATTAAAGGTAATTTTGATAAGGCTTTAGAAATCGTTAGAAATTTAACTGATAAGTATTCATTAACTTTAGTTAATTCTTTAAATCCTTTTAGAATTGAGGGACAAAAGACTGCTGCTTTTGAAGTTGCAGATCAATTAGAAAATAGAACTTTAGATATTTTGGCTTTACCTGTAGGTAATGCTGGAAATATTACTGCATACTGGAAAGGATTTAAAGAATATAATGAAAAGAACTTTATTGATTATTTACCTAAAATGTATGGATTTCAAGCAAAAGGTTCAGCTGCAATGGTGAAAAATAAGGTTATAAAAAAACCTAAAACCCTTGCAACTGCAATTCGAATAGGTAATCCAGTTAATAGAGAAAAAGCTGAGCTTGCTGTAAATCAATCAAAAGGAATTTTTGAATCAGTAACAGATCAAGAAATAAAAAAAGCACATAGACTTTTATCATCAAAAGAAGGAGTATTTGTTGAACCTGCTTCAGCAACCCCAGTTGCAGGTCTAATTAAATTAGCTAAAATTCACCCTGAAAAAATTAAAGAGAAAAGAATTGTAGCAGTTTTAACCGGTAATGGTTTAAAAGACCAAGAATTTGTCCTTAATAACTATGAGATACCAAAGGCAGTAGCAGGAAACTTAGATAGTGTGGAAAAGATTTTAAACTTATAAATAAAAAGGACATTGTACAATTTTAAAGAATTATATAATTAACTATTTAAGGCCACAGGGGGTTTTTATTTGAAGATATTCAACTTTAACTTTCTTGATGATTGGAGAGCTAAAATATATTATATACCAGTTTTATATAGTATATATGCCCTTCTGTTAGCAATAATTGTTTCGTTTTTAGATAGAAGTTATCAACCATTATTAATTAATTATTTACCAAATATATTTTTTACTTCCTTTGAAATTACAAAAACTATTCTATCAACAATAGCAGGTTCTCTATTATCTATTGTTACAATATCATTTTCAATTATTATGGTTGTTTTAACAACCTATTCTACTCAATTTTCACCAAGAACTTTACAGGATTTCTTAAAGTCAAAAATGACTCTTAAAGTATTAGGTATATTTATAGGTGGTTTTATATATTCTATAGTTACTTTAATATTTTTAAATAATGAAAATACTACATTATTTCTTTCCGCTGCAATTGGTGTTTTATTAGTAATCTACTGTATTTTATACTTTGTAATGTTTATCAATCATGTTTCACAGTCAATTCAAGTAAATTTATTAATTGATACATTAACTACTGAAATATTGGATTTGGTTGATCAAGTAAAAACTTTTAATGAATCTCATGAAAATATTAGGAATGAACCTCCTAGCAATTTAGATAGTATCATGAAAAAAGATCAATTAAGTATTTATTCTGATCAGGTAGGTTTTATTCGTGATATAAATGATATAAAATTATCAAATTTTGCTGATAACAATAATATTGTTATAAGTGCTGAAAAGATGATTGGAGATTATGTAACAAATAATTCAAAAGTCTTTACAATATATTATGATTTATCAGAAATGGAAGAGAAAGAATTTGATGAAGAAGCACTTGAAAAATGTTTGAATTATGTTTTAGTAGGAAAAGAAAGAAATAAGAGTAAAGATATTGAGTTTGGTCTACAAAAATTAACTGAGGTAGCTCTTAGAGCTATTTCTCCAGGAATTAATGATCCGAATACTGCAATATTTTGTATCAAACAAGCAGGAATGGTTTTAGATAAAATAGCTAAGTCTGATATTGAAAACACTTATTATTATAATGAAGAGAATGAATTAACATTAATTTTTGAAGATGTAAGTTATGACTATCTATTATATAAAACATTTTATCAATTAAGATATTATTCAATGCGTGATGTTTCAGTTGCTGCTTCTATTTTAGAAGCATTAATTATAATAGCTGAAGGAAATCCGAAAGATATTAAAGATACTTGTTGGGAATTTGGTAACTATATCGTCAATGGTTTTGATGAAAATATATTAGAAGATTTAGATAAAAAGTATATGAATAAAAAAATTGAAGAATTAGCAGTAATGACAGATAAATCAAAAGGTTCAGGCATATACTTTGAATAAACATAGGAGGTGTCTAAAATAGCAAATAAAGAAGAAAAATACTATAAAAAAACAGTAAAAGAAACATTTGAAACATTAAATACTACAGAAAAAGGATTGAGTCAACAAGAAGCTGAAAATAGATTAGACAAATATGGAGAAAATAAACTAGTTAGATTAAAGAAAACTCCTGAAATAATAAAATTTTTATTACAGTTTAGAGATGTATTAATGATTATTCTATTAGTAGCAGCAGGAATGTCATTTATAATCCAAAATTATAGAGATGGATTAGTTATGTTAATAATTGCAGTCGTTAATGCTGTTATTGGATATTTTCAAGAACACAAAGCTGAAGCAATCATGGACTCATTAGATAAGTTGGTACAGTCTCCATCTAAAGTAATTAGAGAAGGGCAGACTAGCGAGCTTAATCAAAATAAATTAGTTATTGGAGATATAGTTGTTTTAGAAGAAGGAGATAAAGTTCCTGCAGATCTTAGAATAATAGAATCATATAATTTAAAGACAAATGATGTATCACTGACAGGAGAATCTTTACCACAAGAAAAAAATAGTAATACAATGAAAGAAGAGGTATCTTTAGCAGATAGAGAAAATATGGCATATCTAGGTACTAATGTTGCATCAGGTAGTGCAAAGGGTGTTGTTATTGCAACTGGTATGGATACTGAAATGGGTAAGATTGCAGACTTGACTCAAGAAGAAGAGAAGTCTAAATCCCCATTACAAATGGAACTTCAATCAGTTGCTAATCGAATAGCAGTATTTGCAGTCATAATTGGTACCTTATTATTTGGAGTTAGTCTATATCAAGGACTTGGATTAAACTTTGCAATTATCTATGGCTTAGGTATCGCTGTTGCAGTTGTACCACAGGCATTACCTATGCAGATTACTGTTGCTTTAGCTCAGGGAGTAGATAGATTAGCTAAAAAAAATGCTGTTGTAAAGAAACTTTCATCAGTCGAAACACTTGGTTCAACGAATGTTATATCAACAGATAAAACAGGTACTTTAACTAAAAATGAAATGACAGTACAAAAAGTATTTTATAATGGTAAAGAATATGATGTTACTGGTATAGGTTATGAACCAAGAGGTAAAATATTAAATGAAAATGGGGAAGAAATAACTCAAGAAGAAATTGATAAGTTAGAAATCATGTTTGATGCAGCAACAATGGCATCAAATGCTGAAATTCATCCCCCAGATGATGAACATTCAAGTTGGTATCCAATTGGAGATCCAACTGAAGCTGCTTTAATAACCTTATCAACCAAAGTTGGAACTAGAGCTGAAAATGAAGATGAAGAAAATCCAGAACTACATGAATTTAGTTTTGATTCTGAAAGAAAAAGAATGAGTTCAGTTCGTCAGTTTGAAGATGGCGAATATCTTGCTATGAAAGGTGCTTTAGATAGTGTTCTTTCTGTTAGCAAGTATATATTTAAAGATGGTAAGAAAGTTCCAATTACTGAAGAAGATAAAGAAAAATATAGGAAATTAAATGAGAAATATTCAAAGAATGCAATGAGAGTACTTTCTTTTGCATTTAGAAAACTAGGACCAGAACACAAAGATTATGTTTTAGAAGAAGTTGAAAAAGATGTTATCTTTTTAGGTATTGTTGCTATGATTGATCCACCCAAAGAAGGTGTAAGAGAATCTATAGAGCAAGCACATGAAGCTCATATTAATACCTATATAATGACCGGAGATCATGCGATAACTGCACAAGCTATTGGAAAAGAAATTAATCTTGTTAATGAAGATGAAGATATAAAAGTTATTACTGGGAATGAATTTGATGATTTAACTGATCAAGAACTCAAAGATATTATGGACTCTAAAAATAGCTTAATATTTTCTAGAGTATCTCCAGAACACAAGTTAAGAATTGTAAAAAATCTTAAAGACCAACAAAAAATTGTTGCTGTAACTGGAGATGGTGTAAATGATGCACCTGCTTTAAAAAGTGCACATATAGGTGTTGCAATGGGTGGAATGGGTACAGATGTGTCAAAACAAGCTGCTGAATTAATCTTATTAGATGACAGTTTTCCTACTTTAGTATATGCAATAAAAGAAGGAAGAAATATTTATAATAATTTAAAGAAAACTGTAATTGCATCATTAACTAGTAATGGTGGTGAGCTTGCAGTTGTACTATTAGGTCTATTAGGTGTATCATTATTTAACTTACCGGTTCCAATACTTGCTATACAGATACTTGCTATTGACCTTTTAGCAGAAATTTTACCCTTAACTGCATTTACTTTTGATCCTGGATCAAAAGATATAATGAAATCACCACCTCGTGATAAAGATGAGCATATCGTAAATAAAAAGACATTTTCAGAAATAGTATTCTTTGGTGTTTTAATGGGTGGTTTAGCTTATTTAAACTTTTAT
>JBEPXG010000067.1:0-7418 GCA_041642015.1 Halanaerobiales bacterium | reverse complement strand
CTTTTGTACCTGCTTGAATCCTATTATATAAATCAGGCATTCTTAAAATTCCTAAAGCACCAAGTACTAAAAATATAGTCCCAATAACAATTAGAACATAACCTAAAGTGGTCAATAATATCATGATTTATCACCTTCTAAATAACGAGATATGACTATTACACTTGTAAAAGATAAGGCAGCAAAAATAAAGGATATATCTATTAATACTTTGTTATTGTAAAATAGAGCACCTAATACTAGACTAACAGATATAATTGTTGTTAAAGTATCTAAAGCTACTACTCGATCTGGACTAGTTGGCCCTATAATAAACCTATAAAAACCAAATAGAAGGGAAATAATAATTAGAATAAATATCAGATTGAACATTAAAAAATCCCCTCCAAACTATCCTCGAATTTTTTAGAAATCAAGTTTTTTTGAATTCTTTTATCTTTTGTTTCTACATCAATCCAATGGATATATAAGTTATCTTCGATTACATCCATTGTTAATGTACCAGGAGTTAAAGTGATAGAGTTAGCTAAAAATAATTTAGCATAATCTGATTTTAAACCTGTTTTAACTTTAACTATCCCTGGATTAATAGGTAATTTAGGGTTGATTACCCGGCGAGCAACATCAATATTTGCTTTGATCATTTCGATTATAAATAAAGGTATGTATTTAATAGTATTTATAAATCGAACTATCAAATTATTATCACTATTTAAACTTGAAAAACTTTTATATGTAAATAATGATAAGAGAAATGAAAGAACAAAACCTACTAGCATATCTTCAAAAATTAAACTACTAGTATAGGCCAGCCAAAATAAAAAATAGATTAACATTGTAGAGAAAAGCTTTTTAATTTTCAATTAAACTCCTCCTTTAAAGTGTGATATAGTTCACTTGGGTAGCAAATAATATATCAGTATATTTAAATATTATGATATATAGATAAATATGTCAAATCAAATTTAGAATTTTTAATAAATTTCTTGACTAATTTCAAATAATTTCATAATATTAATATAGAAGATAACTGAGGAGGAAATACTTTGGAAGATATAATAAAGGATATGGATGAAATAAAAAATAAAGCTAAACTCTTAAAAGCAATTTCTCATCCAATAAGACTATGTGTAGTTAAAGGTCTTATGGAATCAGAGGGTTATAATGTAACAAAAATGCAGTCCTGTTTAGATATACCTCAATCTACATTATCTCAACACCTTACTAAACTAAAAGATCTAAATATCATTGAAGGTAAGAGAAATGGTGTAGAAATAAAATACTATGTAATAAATGAAGAAGTTAAAAAGATAGTAAACACAATATTTGGAAATAAAGAATAACATCCTTCCCAACTGGGAAGGTTTTTTTTGTTATAATAAAATATGAAAGGAGTAGTTAAAATGGAATATCAAGAAGTGATTGACCAAGAGAAAGACTTATTTAAAGTTATTCCTTTAAAAATTTTTCGCAAAACAGAAGGGGTAGTATTTGATATTGCTAATATGGATTTTCTTCCCAAGATAGATGGTATTGATAGAGTAATTCATCAAAAAAATGCTCTTTCCCCAGGAAGTATCAAAAATGTAGAAAGACCTTGGTATATGCATCCCCATCAAGAAGATAACCTTTTAGTATTATTTGGTACTCGCTATGTTGATTTGTATACTCCTGATCATGGCAAAATAGAGACTTTTGAAATAACACCTCATCACATTAAAAGAAATGGTAAATTAATTTATGATAAAGGAGTAATTCTTTCAACACCTGTAAATGTTTTTCACAGAATCAGAACAGGAGAAGAAGGATCTGCTTCTATCAATTTTGCTGTAAGAGATCCAGAAATAGACATGAAAACTAACTTTAATATTTATAAATTAGATACAAATACAGATCAATTTAAAGTTTTAAAGAAAGGTTTTAAAGATCAAAACTTTTAATTAATCAAATATTTCAAATATATGCAGGTAAAAGCACAATATTATTGAATTATATATTACAACCAATTTAATATAAAGGAGGGGTTAAATGGTTAAAGTATATTGGGAAAATAAAAGAATAGCAAGTTCAAATGATACTATTGTAGTTGAAGGTAATCATTATTTTCCTCCAGAAGATGTAGATGAAATGTATCTAAAGGAAAGTGACCATCATACAACCTGTCCATGGAAAGGAGAAGCCAGTTATTATCATTTAAAAGTAAATGATAAAATCAATAGAAATGCTGCCTGGTACTATCCAGAACCAAAAGAAGAAGCAGAAAAGATTAGAGACTATATTGCTTTTTACAAAAACAAGGTTAATATTGTTGAAGATTAAATTGGTCATATAAAAAAGTTAAACAAAATAATTAGGGGGGCTTTATTAATGAGAAATAAGTTTTTAATTTACACCTTAGTATTGGTAATGGCTTTTGCTGTTGTTGGAACTGCTGTAGCACAGGAAGTGAACTTTAAAATTCTACACACCAATGACACACATGGAAGAATTGAAGAAGGTCCTTATGATGGAATGGGTTTTGCTAAACTTTCAACTCTTGTTAAAGATTATCGCAGTGAAGGTAATGTATTACTTTTAGATGCAGGAGATACCTTTCATGGACAAACAATTGTTAATCTAAATGAAGGAGAAGCAATTGTAGATATTATGAATACAATGGGTTATGATGCAATGACTCTTGGAAATCATGACTTTAACTTTGGTCAAGATCGAGTTACTGAACTACAAGAGATGGCAGACTTTCAAATAGTTGCTGCTAATTTAGATCCAGCACTTGTAGAACCTTATGTAATCAAAGAAGTAGATGGATTACAAATTGGTATTTTTGGATTAGTATCACCTGAAACAAGCTATAAGACTCATCCTAAAAATGTAGAAAACTTAAATTTCAGAAATCCTTATACTGTTGCAGAAGAAATGGTAGAAGAACTTTCTGGACAAGTTGATATAGTTATTGCTTTAGCTCACTTAGGTATTTCAGAAGGTAGTGATTATACAAGTACAGAATTAGCTGAGACTGTTTCTGGTATAGATATCATAATTGATGGTCACAGCCATGATGCTTTAGAAGAAGGTTTAATGGTCAATGATACTTTAATAGCAATGGCTGGTGAATATGATAAAAATCTTGGTATTGTAGATGTTACTGTTGTAGATGGTGCAATTGAAAGCAAAACTGCAAGTCTTTATACAAAAGAAATGGCTGAAGATGTAGAACCTGATCCAGAAATAGTTAGTGTAGTTGATAGAATTAAAGCTGAAAATGAAGAAATAACATCAGCTGTTGTTGGTTCAACTGCAGTTGAATTAAATGGTGAAAGAGAATATGTAAGATCTGGTGAAACAAATCTGGGTAACTTAATTACTGATGCTATGGTTGCAGAAGTAGATGCAGATGTAGCAATCACAAATGGTGGTGGAATTAGAGCATCTATTGATCAAGGTGAAATTACAATGGGTGAAGTAATAACTGTACTTCCATTTGGTAATACAACAGTTGTTAAAGAACTAACTGGTGCTCAGTTACTTGATGCTGTGGAACATGGATTATCCGAATATCCAGCTCTTGAAGGATTATTCCCTCAAATCTCTGGTATGAAAGTGATATTTGATGGTTCCAGACCTGCAGGTGAAAGAGTAGTTGAACTTAATGTAAATGGAGAACCTGTTGATTATGAAGAGACTTATGAAGTTGCAACTAATGACTTTATGGCAGCAGGTGGAGATGGATATGAAGTATTTGCTGAAACTGAAACAGTAGTTGAAGCAGGTGGATTAGAAGAAGTTCTAATGAACTATATTGATACTATGGGAACTGTATCTCCAAAAGTAGAAGGAAGAATCTTAGAAGTAAATGAAGATAATGGTAGTTATGTATATACTGTAAAAGAAGGAGATTATTTAGCTAAAATATCTCAAATGTTCAATGTTAAAGTTGATTCATTATTAGAAGTAAATGATATTGAAAATAGAGATATGATATATGTAGGACAAAAAATAAATATTCCAATGTAAAAAAATATATAATTAGAATATATAACAACAGGGGTAGCTATTGCTACCCCTATAATTTTCTCATAAGAGGTGATTATTTAGATGGAATATGTACAAAGTTTACAAGATTTAGCAGTACAATATGGTATTAAAATACTTATAGCTCTGATAATAGTGTATATAGGTATGAAGGTAATAAAATATATAATAAATCTTTTTGACAAGTCTTTTAGTTCAAGATTAGAGCCAACATTATTAAAATTTTTAAAATCAGTTTTCAAAGCACTGTTAACTGTTTTGTTAGTTTTATCAGCAGCTTCTACTCTTGGTATTGAAATGACTTCATTTGTGGCTGTTTTAGGTGCAATGTCATTTGCAATTGGTTTGTCATTACAGGGAAGTTTAGCTAATTTTGCTGGTGGTGTATTGATTTTAATATCTAAACCCTTTAAAGCTGGAGATTTTATTGAAGCTTCTGGTAATAAGGGTACAGTTGAAGAAATACAAATTCTTTATACAGTATTAAAAACACCTGATAATAAACAAATTGTAATACCTAATGGAGATTTATCTAATTCAGATATTACAAATTATTCTGCTAATGATAAAAGGAGAGTAGACTTAGTTTTTGGAATTGGTTATGATGATGATTTATTAAAAGCTAAAGTCGTACTAAAAGAGTTAGTAAATGATAATGAAATGGTATATGATACACCAGAACCAATCATAAAAGTTGGTGAATTAGCAGGAAGTTCAGTTAATTTTGATGTAAAGATTTGGTGTGATACTTCAAATTATTGGAATGTATACTATGATATGCATGAAAAAGTTAAACTAAGATTTGATGAAGAAGGAATTGGAATTCCATATCCACAAATGGATATTCACATGGATAAATAAGTAACAAAACAAATAATGATTATAAAATATTGTATTATGTATAAAAAAGTCCTACAAATTTGTTTTTTGTAGGACTTTAATACTTTTTATTTTAGTTTATTTTTAATTTAGTTTAAGCGCTTTTTTCTGATAGCATGTTATCTTTTTTATTTAAGAATAGATAATAACCTAGACCTGCAGTAAATGCAATTGCAGCCCAGAGATAATACATGATGTCTCCACCAAGACTATCAAAAATGGCTCCACCAACCGTATTACCAACAATGCTTCCTAAACCGATATATACTGAAGTGAAAACATTTTGTGCTGTTGCTTTTACATCATCTTCTGTTACTTTATTAATAAAGTTAACACAGGTTACATAAAATAATCCGAAAGATAAACTGTGTAATATCTGTGATCCTAAAAAGACGCTTCTTATTGGGAACATAGCTAACAATACCCATCTAATTACAAACGCAGAAGAAGAGACCCCAAAAATGTGTTTAATATTAAACTTGTCTAATATTTTATCTGAAAAAATTAGTAGTAATATTTCACTGATTGATCCGATCATTTTTGTAAGTCCAAATAGACCTTCTCTACCACCATGTTCTAATACATATAGTGAAAAGTATGTTAAGTTACCGTTCATTGTTATTTGCATAAAAAATACATAAATTAAAAATGCGACAAACAATCTGTTTTTGAACAATTTACCGATATTTGCAAATCTTCCTTCACTTTTATCTTTTGAACTTTCTTCCTTTTCTTTAACTTTGCTTTTAGGTAATCTTGTACTCATTAATAGTGTAGCAAATAATAGTCCGGCTAAAATATAAAAAGTATTTGTTACATCTGTTCTTTCTAAAAAGTAACCTAAAATAGGAACTACAAGAGTATATCCAACTGATCCCCAAAGTCTATATCTACCGTATTTATTTTCTTGATCTCCTAAATATCCGAATAGTAAATTATCATATAAAGGCCTGATTGGATTCATAAATATTGCTAAAAATACCATTAATACTATAAAAATATAAAAATTTGTTGTTGTTAAGAACAATAAACTTACTGTCATAGTACCAAAAACAGCTAATTGTAAAAATCTCTTGTTAGCATTAAAACTATCGGACAACATACCCCAAACGGGTAAAATAAAAAGTGCTACACCTCTAGCAATAGAATTTATAAGACCAATTTGAGCTGATGTATAACCTAGTTCTCTAAAATAGATATTAAAAAATGATTTTGCTGCCATTGTCATATAATATATAAAGTTAAAAACCTTAAACGACACATTAAAACCTCCTTTCAGTTTGTTTTCAATATAAAAAACATATCATAAAACAAAAAAAATATCAATAAAGCCCCTTTTTTAAAAAAGGGGCTTTAGAAAAACTATCTATTTTTTATTACTTTATCAACTGCTCTTTCGATTCCTTCATATCCAGTACATCTACATAAATTACTACTTAACCATTCTTTAATAGTATCATCATCAGGTTTATTGTGTTCTTGTAATAAGGCATATGCATTTACTATAAAACCTGAAGTACAGTATCCACATTGATAACCTTCTTTATCGATAAAAGCATTTTGAATATCAGTATCTTTTAAACCTTCAATAGTTGTAATTTCTTTTCCCTGCATTTCTACAGCTAATGTCATACAAGATTTAACAGGTTTTCCATCTACTAATACTGTACATGCTCCACAGTCACCATTTTCACATCCTGGTTTAGGACCTGTCATTTCTATTTTTTCTCTTATAACATTTAGTAAAGTTTCATTTGCTTTAACTATAATATTGTATGTTTCTTGATTTACTTTAAGTTTTATTTCTTGATGATTTTTATGTTCTTTCATTTATTATCACCACCTAAGTTTTTCAAACATTTACCTAAAGAATTTCTAAATAACATTTCTTTATAATCTTTTCCACCTCTTTGGTTAGAACTAATTGGTACAGGTAGATTTTCAATTACTTGATTAATTTTTTCTTCGATACTTAAAGAGTTATTATTAATTACTTCTTCAATTTTTTCATTCCTAAAAGGAAATGCACAAAGTGAACTAATTGCCATTTTGATTTTATTATTTTCTTTTAATGCTGCAATGTGTAATAAAGGATAGTCAATTTCACTTTGTTTAACTTTTCTTGTTTGAAAATATGGTAGTTTTGTTTTTTTCTTATCTATAATTATTTGTAAAAGAATTTCTTCTTTATCTAATACCATTCTTTTATCAAAAACCTCTGTAATAGGTCTTGTTCTAAAACCATCTTTATTTATAGTAGTAACCTCAGCTTCTGCTACTAACAGAGGCAAAAGTGCTTCTTTAAAAGGTAATCTTCCAGTTAAGTTGCCTCCAAGAGTAATCTGATTTCTGGTTGTATGATCAGCTATTACTTTTGATGATTCACTTAATAGAGGAAACACATTTTCTTTAACTACTTTATTTAAGGAAAGTGATGCCCCTAATACTATTTTATCATCGTCATCTTCAAATGTTTTACATGCTGAAATATTTTTTATATCTATTAA
>JBEPXG010000066.1:0-7457 GCA_041642015.1 Halanaerobiales bacterium | reverse complement strand
AGACTTAATAAAAATCTAGGACAGCATTTTTTAATAGATAATAATATAATGAGAAACATCATAGAAGTATCTGAATTAAAAGGTGATGAATTTGTATTAGAGATAGGATCTGGAATTGGATCTTTAACTCAGTATTTATTACATTCATTAGATAAAGGGAGACTATTATCTATTGAGAAAGATTCTAGATTTATAGAGATTTTAAAAGATCTTTTTAATGGTTATGATAATTTAGACATACTTAATATGGATATATTACAAGTAAATTGGGAACAAATAATAAATAACTACAATTTACATGATAAAAAAATAAAGATTATTGCAAACTTACCATATTATATTACAACACCTATTATAGAAAACTTATTGTTTTCTCCTCTTGGGATAGAAGAGATGACATTTATGATGCAGAGAGAAGTAGCGGATAGATTAGCTGCATCACCAGGCACCAAATCTTATGGAAGCTTAAGTGTTTTTATACAGTTTCATTACAAAACAGATATTAAATTTGATGTACCACCTTCTGCATTTTTACCAAAACCTGAAGTTCATTCTTCAGTAATAAAACTTACACCATATAGTGAGTCTCCTTATAAAGTAGAAAATAAAGACTTTTTCTTCAAAATGGTAAGAGCAATATTTAATTTAAGAAGAAAAAATATTAAAAATGGTTTAACCTTATCTCCTCATGTAAGTCTTGATAAGGAAACAATTTTAGAAGGTTTAAAAGAAAGTGGTATTGATAAAAGAATTAGAGGGGAAAAATTATCTATAGATCAAATGGTTTTACTTAGTAATATATTCTGGAAAATAAAAAATAAAAATGAGTGATCGATATGATTTTTATTAGTCCTACAGAAGGTAAAATGAATATTCAAAAAACTTATGAAAGCATTTTATCCTTCATTTATGAAAAGCCCAAAAATCAATATAAACTAATTATTGGTACAGATTCCCATCCAGGACTTTCTGAATCAGTGTTTGTTACTGCGATAGTAATTTATAGAGTAGGACATGGTGGAAGATATTATTATCATAAACAAAATGTTAAAATGAAAAGTGGATTTAAAAAAAGAATTTTTCATGAAGTGTCAAGGAGTTTAACTGTAGCTAGTAAGCTAACAGATTTATTATCTAATGAAGATGAAAGTTTACTTTTAGATGTGGAGATCCACATAGATGTTGGTGAAAATGGTCCCAGCAGTTCAATTATTAAAGAAGTTGTGGGTATGGTTATTGGAAGTGGATATGATGCATTGATTAAACCTGATTCATATGCAGCATCAAATGTTGCTGACAGATATACAAAGTAAAGGTCTTAAAAAAGTTTCAAAGATAATTATTTATTCAAAAAGTCGACTAAATAATTATTTTATATCAAGAGAAGCTGGGGGGGTTCTCTTATGAGTAAAAATACATTAAGTGAAATTAAAAAAAATATTTCTAAGTATATTGGTAAAGAAGTTATAATTAAAGCTGACAGGGGTAGAAGAAGATCAATAAATAAAGAAGGTATTTTAGATAAAACCTATGATAATATATTTATAGTGAAAATTGATGATAACACTCAAGAAAGACATTTGTCATTTTCTTATGCTGATCTATTAACTGATTCAGTAACATTAAAACTTAAAGAGGATCATACAAGAATAGGTGTTATTTAATAGTAGTTTAAAATGATAAAGATATTATAATAATACACTTTGGAGGTGCGCTGATTTGTCATTTGAAATGGTGGTTGGTCTCACAGGAGGTTTGGGACTTTTTATCTACGGTATGAAACAGATGAGTGAGGGTTTGCAAAAAACCGCAGGTAAGAAGCTTAGACATTTTTTAGCATTTTTAACAAAAAATACTTTTTCAGGAATTTTAGTTGGAACTGGAGTTACATCTATTGTACAAAGTAGTAGTGCTACAACGGTTATGGTTGTAGGTTTTGTTAACGCAGGATTAATGACGTTGTATCAATCAATTGGTGTAATAATGGGAGCAAATATTGGTACAACAATTACAGCACAACTTATTTCTTTTGATTTGGGAGATTATGCTTTTCATGCTATTACAATTGGTGCAATAGCATATTTATTTGCAAACAAGAAAAAATATCAGTATATAGGACAGGTTATTTTAGGCTTTGGTATCTTATTTTTAGGACTTAATATAATGAGTGAAACAATGTATCCACTTCGTGATTCACAGTACATAGTAGACTTAATGAAAAATTTTGGTACACAGCCTATATTAGGTGTTTTAGTAGGGATGACAATAACTGTTGTTGTCCAAAGTAGTTCGGCTACCTTTGGTATTTTAGTAGGATTGGTCTCAGTTGGTGTAATTGACTTTACTTCAGGAGTACCAATTTTATTAGGTAGTAATATTGGAACAACAGTTACTGCTATCTTATCTGCTATTGGAGCAAGTAAAACAGCAAAAAAATCTGCTGCCGCTCACTTTATTTTTAATGTGCTTGGTTCAGGAATAATGATTATTCTTATCTATATAATTCCAGATTTTATAGGTCAGTTAAGAGAACTACTTAGGGGTATTAGTGTTATGACTAATAACACAATAAGTTCTGAAAGACTTCTTGCTAATACACATACCTTATTTAATGTGCTTAATACATTAGTTTGGTTCCCTTTTGTTGGTTTTATGGTTAAGGTAGTTAATAAAATAGTACCAGGAGAAGAAGAAACATTAAAGAGAGGTCTTGTACACTTAGATGAAAGGATGTTGAACACTCCTCAAGCAGCATTATCTCAGGTTAATATGGAAGTAACTAGAATGCATAGTATTGTTCAAGAAATGATATTAGAATCCAGAAAAGCAGTTATTGATAAAGACAAAGAAATGATTAAAAAGATAAAACACAAAGAAGAAGTAGTAAATGAGATTGAGGAAGAACTATTAGTTTATCTAACAACTATTCCTCAAAGTTCATTACCAGATGAAGATATTAAAGTATTAGATAGTTATTTTGCCATTGTGGATGATATTGAAAGTATTGGTGATGATGGTAATTCAATTGCTGAATTAGCAGAATATATAATTGAAAATGATTTAGAATTTTCTGAGGAAGCAATCAAGTCTATTGAAAATGCATATGATATTGTTGTCGATTATTTAGATGATTCTAGAAAAATAATAGAAACTGGTAACAAAGAGATAGCTGAAAGACTATTTGAAGGTGAAGAAAAAATGGATAATATCTTATTACAGTATAGAGATGATCACCTCCAAAGATTAAATAAAGGAATCTGTATTCCTTCAGCTGGAATTGCATATCTTGAAGTTTTAGAAGATCTTGAACATATTAGTGATCAGTTTGCTGATATAGCTTATAGTGTTATTGAAAGAGATAAAAAAAGAGTATAAAAACAGACTTAAAGAGCCTTAATAGGGCTCTTTAATTAGTTGGGAGGGAATCACTATGAAAAAAACAATTTTAGTTGTTGATGATGAAAAAAATATACGTGATTTATTAAAGTTTAACTTTGAAAATGAAGGGTATGATGTAGTTGTAGCAAAAGATGGTAAAGAAGCTTTAGAAAAGGTCAAAGAAAGTATCGATTTAGTTGTACTGGATTTAATGTTGCCTGAAATTGATGGGTTAAATGTATGTAAAAAAATACGAAATGATGAAAAATTAGGAGACCTTCCTATAATTATGTTAACTGCTAAAAGTGAAGACATTGATAGAATTATCGGATTAGAATTAGGAGCAGATGATTATGTAACAAAACCTTTTAATACAAGAGAATTAATTGCACGTGTTAAAGCTTTATTAAGAAGGATATCAATGAGCACAAATTTTGAAAAGGAAAAGCCTGAAGTTATTAATTTAAATGATATTATTATTAATGTTAAAAACTATACAATAAAAAAACAAGGCGAAAATATTGCTGTAACTCCTAAGGAGTTTGATTTATTAGTATATTTAATAACTAATAATGATGAAGTTTTTTCAAGAGATAAACTGTTAAAAGAGATATGGGGTTATGAGTTTTCTGGTGATACAAGAACTGTTGATGTTCATGTTAGAAGACTGAGAAAAAAGATCGGTGAAAACTATATTAAAACTGTGAGAGGAGTGGGATATAAATTTGAAAAAGTGGAATGATTATAGTCTAAGGACACAGTTGATATTAGTTTTTGCAATCATACAAATTATACTATTTAGTTCAATATTTTATTTTTTTACTTTAAATTATAGGGAATTTTACTTAGATCAGTTAAAAACAAATCTTGTTAATAATATAAAGTTGATAAAAAATGATCATAATATTATTAATAATCTTGATAATATGGAGCAATTAGATAATTATATAAAAAGTATGGGAAGTAATATTGAGACTAGAATAACTATAGTTCGTGAAGATGGTAATGTATTGGCAGATTCTAGATATAAGCCTAATCTAATGGATAATCATGCTAGCCGTCCTGAAATTCAAGCAGTAATTAATGATAATAATTCAATAGGAGTATCATCTAGAAATAGTAGTACACTTGAACAGGAAATGTTCTATGTTGCTGCCTTTTTTAATATTAATAATGAAAACTTAGTTATAAGAATGGCTAAATCTTTGGAAAATATAAATTCAATTATTAGAAACGATATCTATCTTTATTTTATTTTCTTACTTATACTCTTATTTATAAGCAATATAGTTGTTTGGTATTTTTCTAAAGCAGTTATTAAACCATTAAATAAAATAAAGCTGATGGCACAAGAAATTGTAGAAGGTAAAAGAACCACAATTGATGAAGTTAATTATTCAAATAGTGAGCTCGGTAATTTAGTTAATGAATATAATCGACTTGGTGTAGAACTTGATAAAAAAATAGAAAGAATAACAGAAGAAAAAAATAAATTATCTGCAATTTTAAATAGTATGACTGAGGGAGTTATCGCTATAGATAAAGATAAAAATATACTTATGATGAATCCTAAAGCATGCAAATTGTTAAATGTAAACTGCGAAAGGGTAGAGAATAAAAATTTCATAAGTGAAATTAGAGATCATAGATTAAATGATTTTATAAATGAAGTATTAAATGAAAATAAAAATCTAAATTCTGAAATAATATTCAAGAATCCTGAAAAAGTATATCTTGAGTGTAGTTTTCAAACAATTACAGATAATAATGAGAATATAATTGGTGCAGTTGTTGTATTAATAGATGTGACTAGGTTAAAAAAATTAGAAGAAATGAGAAAGGACTTTGTTGCAAATGTTTCACATGAATTAAAAACACCTCTTACTTCAATAAAAGGCTATGCTGATACAATAATAGAAAATGAAATAAATGATTTTGAAACTGTTGAAAAATTTGTGGGAGTAATTAGTAAAGAGGCAACTAGATTAAACTTATTAATTAATGATCTATTAGATTTATCTAAATTGGAAGCTAATTATTTTGAACTAAAACCCGAAAATATTGATGATATATATGAAAAACCATTAAGAATTTTAAAAAGTAAAGCAGAGCAAAAGAATATTGAAATTATCAACCACTTTGAAGAGGATTTACCATTAGTTATGATTAATAAACCTCAGATTGAGAACTTATTAATAAACTTAATAGATAATGCAATAAAGTATAATAAAGAAAATGGAGAAATTCATTTAAGAGGTTATCAAAATAATAATAAAGTGTATATAGAGATTGAAGATACAGGACTTGGAATACCCAAAGAAGATCAGGAACGTATTTTTGAAAGGTTTTATAGAGTAGATAAGGCTAGATCAAAAGAAATAGGTGGCACAGGTATAGGCCTTTCAATAGTTAAACATATAATAAAAGGACATAACAGTGAAATAGATGTTAAAAGTGTTATAGGCCAGGGGACATGTTTTAGCTTCTACCTAAATATAGCTGAATAAATAATATTAACAAAAATGTAACATTAATTTAACATAACTTAGTTTATAAGATTATTTAAATATGTTAAATTAATATTGTGAATATTGATATTGTAAATTTTGAAAGGAGTTAAATTATTATGTCATCTAATATTAAAATAGAAATAAAAGACTTAGATTTCTATTATGATGATTTCCAGGCCTTAAAAAATATAAATATGGAAGTCAAAGAAAATATGATAACTGCATTAATAGGACCTTCCGGTTGTGGTAAATCCACTTTTTTAAGAGTAATAAATAGGATGAATGATCTTATTGATGATACAAGAGTTGAAGGTGAAGTTCTTCTTGATGGAGAAAACCTTTATGGAAATAATGTTGATGTTGTTCAACTAAGAAAAAAAGTGGGAATGGTATTTCAACAACCTAATCCTTTTCCAAAATCAATTTATGATAATGTTGCTTATGGACCAAGAGTTCATGGATTTAAAAACAAAAATGAGCTTAATAATCTTGTTGAAAAGAGTCTTAAAGGTGCTGCTTTATGGGATGAAGTTAAAGATAGATTAGACAAACCTGCATTTGATCTTTCTGGAGGTCAACAACAAAGATTGTGTATTGCTAGAGCTTTAGCAGTAAAACCAGATGTATTGCTTATGGATGAACCTGCTTCTGCTTTAGATCCTGTAGCTACTGCCAAAATTGAAGAATTAATGGCTGATTTAGTAAAGGATTATACTATTGTTATAGTTACACATAGTATGCAACAAGCTGCTCGTGTATCTGATGAGACCGGGTTTTTCTTAATGGGAGAATTAATAGAGTTTGGGGAAACAGGTAAGATTTTTGAAAATCCGGATGATCAAAGAACAGAAGACTATATTACAGGACGTTTTGGTTAAAAAGGAAAGGTGATAGAATGTTAAGAAAAAGTCTTGATGAAAATATCGAAAAACTAAAAAATGAAATGCTTTTAATGGGTAGTCAAGTTGAAGAAGCTATAGAGAAGAGTATTCAAGCCTTAAAAGAACAAGATGTAGAATTAGCTAAACAAGTAATGGAAGATGATGATAAAATAGATGAATATGAATTAGAATTAGAAGAACTTTGTACAAGATTGATTGCTACACAACAGCCTGTTGCAGGTGATTTAAGAACTATAATTGTAATATCTAAATTAGCAACTGATTTAGAGAGAATCGGAGACCATGCTTCTAATATTGCTAAAATGGTTATTAACATAGGAGATGAACCTTTAATCAAACCATTAATAGATATTCCAAGGATGACAGATATAGTAACAAATAGATTAAAAGAAAGTTTAAAAGCTTTTGTAAATTTAGATACTGAGTTAGCTGATGAAATAGCTAGGCAAGATGAAGAGGTTGATGTATTAGATGAACAGATACTAAGAGAATTATTAACCTTTATGATTGAAGATCCTAAAACTATTCGTCAAGCAATGTCCTTAATATTTATTAGTAGATTTTTGGAAAGAATAGGAGATCATGCAACAAATATTTGTGAAAGAGTAATTTATATGGCTACTGGAGATTGGGATGTATCATATTAATAATATATAATATATATCAT
>JBEPXG010000065.1:0-7480 GCA_041642015.1 Halanaerobiales bacterium | reverse complement strand
GAATTTTTGTTAACATTATAAACTAAAAAAAATTAGCCTTCCTAATTAAAGAAAGGCTTTATAATATTAATTATAATATTGTTTATTAATATTTTCTGTAATATTTTTTATTTCTGAAATTACATCTTTATTATCTACTGGATTTTTATCTGTATTTGATACATAAACTTTTCCAATTAGGTTATCTGCATTTAGATCCTTTATTACACCATTTAATACTAATTCTATTGATAAAAACTGGTTTTCATATTTAGGTGCTCCTCCACAAATTAAAAACACTGAATTTTTCTCTTTTAGTTTATAACTCTGTTTTCTAACTCTTTCAGCCCAATATACTTGCATTCTATCAATTATATTTTTTAATGGTCCAGGAACATTGTTAAAATAAAGTGGTGAAGCAAATACTATATTATCTGCATTATCAATTTTTTTATAAATCTCCTGCATATCATCTTCAATTGAACAGCCTCTTTCTTCCCAACAAAACCTACAATCAATACATCCTGATATATTTGATCTATAAGCATCGACAACTTCTACTTTACCTTTAATATTATCAACAAATATATCTAATAATTTTTTTGTGTTACCTTTCATTCTCGCTGAACCAAAGAATACAAGAGTATTCATAATATACCTCCTGTATGTATCATATCATTTTAAATTATTATTTTAAACAAAAAACCCATCTCTATTAAAAGATGGGTTTTAAATACATTATTATTTAAACATTTTTCATCTTAGGATCAAGCGCATCTCTTAAGCCATCACCCATGAGGTTGAAACCTAAAACACCAAATATAATAGCTAAACCAGGGAATGTTGCAACCCAAGGAGCTCTTTGTAGAGAACTTCTTGCATCACTAAGCATTGCTCCCCATTCTGGTGTAGGTGGTTGTGCTCCTAAACCTAAGAAACTTAAAGCAGCTGCTTCTAGAATAGCAGTAGCTATACTTAAAGTTGTTTGTACAATTAAAGGTGCCATTGCATTTGGTAATAGATGATGGAATATTATTCTGAAATCATTTGCTCCCATCATTCTTGCAGCAGCAATATATTCACTTTCTTTAATTGAAATTGTAGATGATCTAATAATTCTAGCAAATCTAGGTATGTTTATTACACCGATTGCAAGCATTGCATTTCTAAGTTGCGGACCTAAAATTGCAACAATAGCAATTGCAAGTAGTATCGCTGGAAATGCTAACATTATATCCATGATCCGCATTATTACCATATCTAGTACTCCACCATAGTAACCAGCAATCAAACCTAAAAATACTCCAGTCACCAAAGCAATTCCTATAGAAAATAGACCAACTTGTAAAGAAATTCTTGATCCATATATTATTCTACTTAATATATCCCTTCCCATCTCATCTGTACCTAACAAATGTTCTGAAGAAGGAGCTTGATAACGTTTTAAAATATTTTGCTCCAATGGATCATGTGGTGCGATAACTGGAGCAAAGATAGCCACTAGTACCAATATACCAATAAAAACAATCCCTAAGACACCTATTCTACTTTTCATTAAGCGTCTTCCGGCTTCTAACCAAGGATTACCTCCATATTCTTTTAATTTTTCTTCTGCCATTTATTTCACTCCTACCATTTAGTTGTATTCAATTCTTGGGTCTATTGCCGCATATGAAATATCAACTAATAAATTAACAAATACAAATGAGATTGCGAAAAATAAAATTCCACCCTGAACTACTGGAAAATCTCTAGCATAAATCGCATCTACTAGATATTTACCAAGTCCTGGCCATGAAAAAATAGTTTCCGTTAAAACTGCTCCACCAAGTAAAACTCCGAACTGTAATCCAACAACTGTTATAATAGGTATAAAAGCATTTTTTAAAGCATGTTTATAAACTACTACTCTATCTTGTAGTCCTTTTGAGTATGCAGTACGTATATAATCTTGCTTTAAAACTTCTAACATACTTGATCTTGTCATTCTTGCTATAATTGCCATTGGAATTGTTCCTAAAGCAATAGCAGGTAATATTAAATGACTTAAAACATCTTTTAAAGCAGCCCAATTCATTTGAATTATGCTGTCGATAAATAATATATTTGTTATATATTCCAAGTTTATTCCAACACTTAATCTAGATGATGGTGGAAGCCAACCTAAATTAACTGCAAATAACCAAATTAACATCAAACCTAACCAAAAGATTGGCATTGATACTCCAATCAATGCAATCAACATACTAAAGTTATCAAATAATGAATTTTGATGAGTTGCAGCAAATATTCCAGCTGGAATACCTACAACCACAGCAAAAACTATTGCAAAAAATGACAACTCTAAAGTAGCTGGAAACCGAACCGATATTTCAGCCATAACGGGGTTGTTACTCATTATTGACCTACCTAAATCAAATCTTAATAATCCCTTGAAAAAATCTATAAACTGTATATGCAATGGTTCATTTAAACCCATTGATTCCCTTAATTGAGCTAAAGCTTCTGGTGATGCTCGTTCTCCTAACATTGTCTGAGCAGGGTCGCCAGGAATCAAGTGAATTATTAGAAAAACCACAAGTGCTACTCCTATTATAACTGGTATAAGTGCAAGTAGTCGTTTTATAATATAATTAATCATCCTCTGCTGTTCTCTCCTCTCTAAAAATCACTGTTATCAAAAATATGCGGCCATTATAATAATGACCGCATACATAATAGTTGAATTATCTTTTTAAATTATTGGTCTAACCATACATTGTGTAATTTTTCTGTACTTGTTGGGTTAGGTACATAATTTTTAACCATAGTTTTCTTAACTAATGGTGGTGTTGAGTGAGCAATTGGTACCCAAGGTACGTCATTATGAATAATTACTTGGGCTTCTTCGTATAGCTCAGTTCTAACTTCTTGATCAGGTGTTCTTTGAGCTTCTATTAAGATTTCATGTAACTCATCGCTCTTATAGTTAATATTGTTTTGAGTCTGATCTAATAATACATATAAGAAGTTATCTGGGTCACCATTATCTCCAGTCCATCCTAATAAGAATGTTTCTAACTCATCAGCGTAGTACTTGTCTAAATAAGTACCCCAATCATATGAAAGTAAGTTAGCTGTTACGCCAATTTCACTTAAATAGTATTGGATTGACTGTGCAACCATTTTAGGTTGTGGGAAATATGGTCTAGCAACTGGCATATAATAGAAATCGAATTCAAATCCATCAGGATATCCTGCTTCAGCAAGAAGTTCTCTAGCTTTTTCAGGATCATATGGATAGTCTTCTATCTCATCATTATATCCCCATAAGGATGGTGGTAGAGGGTTTTTAGCTGGTTCAGCTAAGCCCGCATAGAATGCACCAATCAATGCTTCTTTATTAATAGCATGAGCAAAAGCTTTTCTAACTAATACATTATCAAAAGGTTCAAAGCCCATGTTCATAGCAAAGTAACCAACATTATTACTAGGTCTTAAAAGAAGATCTAAGTCTTCATCTTCTCTAACACTTGCAACATCTTCTGGATTAATATAATCCATCATATCTATTGAACCTGATCTTAGTTCCATATAACGTGCACCATTATCAGGTATAGATCTAAATACAACTCTATCTAAATAAGGACGTCCGCCCCAATAATCTTCATTAGCTTCTAAAATAACTCTGTCACCTTGTCTCCATTCAACAAACTTGAATGGTCCACTACCTACAGGATTCTTAAAGTAATCTTCGCCATGTTCCATAACAGCTTCAGGACTAGCAATACCGAAAGAAACCATAGCTAAGTTATTTAAAAATGGAGCTTGTGGTTCAGTTAACTGGAATCTAACTGTAAGTTCATCTACAGCTTCAACTGATTCAATAATACCAGGGAAGTCTTGGAACATGTAACCATAATATGTGAACTCTCCACCTATATGGTATGGATGGTCTTCTTGACCCCAACGTTCAAAGTTCCACTTAACAGCTTCAGCATCTAAAGGGTTTCCATCATGGAATTTAACTCCTTCTCTTAAATAGAAGGTCCATGTTTTACCATCTTCACTTACATCCCAATCTTCAGCAAGAGCAGGAATTACTTCTGTTGTACCTGGTTTATACATAACGATTGTATCATAAATCTGTTGTGTTACCTTAAAAGATTCACCATCAGTAACCTGAATTGGATCAAGTCCAACTGAATCACCACTACGTCCAAATACAAAAGTTCCTCCATACTTAGCCTCTTCATCTTGTGCCATAGCTGCAAAACTAAATAAACCAATAATCAATGCAGCTATTAATAAAATTCTTAAACTTTTTAACTGTCTCATATATTCTACTTCCTCCTCGTTTTTTAATAAATATAGATAACTAAAAATATTTTTGTATTTACTCTACTGCTCTGCTACTTCACCCCCTTATTTATATAAAAAAAATATAAATATATATAGTATTATAAAATATAAAATCATAAAAGTCAAAGCCCCTATACAAATTAGGCTTCACTTTTAAGTAAATTGGTGTGTATTTATTGTGCCTCTTATATCTATTTATTAACGATAATTAAATTATTTCCTTTAATTTTTTCATTATTTTACTTATATTTATTGATATTTCACAATATATAATTTAAAAAATTAGATAAAACTAAAAAAATTATATAAACAAATAAAATAATAGAAAATGATCCCTGTGATTATAAATAAAGCATGTCTATAAACAAAAAAGATATTTATTATTAAGTATTTAAAAATATTATTATGATATATTCTTAATCTAATACACTATTTAAAAACCACGTTACTATACTTAATATAATTGATCCAAAAATAGCTGTCCAAAAACCTGAAATGAAAAATCCGGGTACAATTGCTGCTGCCAACCATAACATTAATCCATTAATAATAAATAAAAATAGTCCCATTGTTAATAAAGTAAGTGGTAAAGTTAATACAATAAATATTGGTTTTATTATAATATTAACAATTCCTAATATCAAAGCTGCAACAAATCCAGCAAACAAACCATAGATAGCCATCCCTGGTAAGATATATGCTGTTATAAATAATGCAGCCATAGTTATAATAAGTTTAGCTAACATCCCTTGCCTTTTTTGTTTAAATTCATAATGCTGTTTTGCCATAATTTGCTTTCCTCCTTCTTTTAAAATCTCTTATAACATCAATTATTAAACCTTCTACTTTTTATAAAAAGTATTATTAATATATTTTTCCAAATGTATGAAAATTCCTTTAATAAAAACGAATTTATTAATAAAAGAGGATTTGACTGTTTTATGTGCAATTTATTAGTATAGATTTATGAAAGGAGAAAATATCATGAAAAAGAAAATATTTACTATATTAATACTCGGTTTTATACTTTTATTTTCCTTTAATACTCATGCTTACCAAACTGACTTTTATTTTGAAAATAATTATGGAGAACTTGAATTAGATCTAAACCCAAGGTCTTCCACTCCTGGATATTCAACTAATTACAAACTACCTTTAGAAACATTAGTTTTTAAAGCTAATTTTAATGAGTATATCTTTAAAGACTGGGCGGACTATTATTCATTAACTATAGGTAGTAATTTATTAGGGACTAACTCTGATAATACAATAACTATTAATTATGTTGATAATATTAATAATAAGGATAGTAAATTTAATAATAAAACAAATTATGAAAAATTTTATTTTGACTTTCAGTTAGCAAACTATTTATTAGAATATTCTACTCCAAAAGAAACTTATTTGATATTGATTGGATATGAATATGAAAACTCTGTATATAGTTTAGAAGATGGTAGTTATTATGATTATTCTACCTCAACAAGTACAACATTAGATGGTAAAATAAGTGATTTGGATTTTCAAAATCACATACCATATCTAGGTATGATTATGAATAAAAACATTAATCCAAAATTAAAAAATAGGTTTATGATGAAATTTTCTCCTTATGCTTATATAAATAATAGTGAAAATAATTATTATCATGAATATAACTCTAAAGGTAATAGCACAGGTAATTACTTATACCTAAATAATAATATCAGGTACAATTTAAATAAGAATATGTATTTAACTAGTGGATTAAGCTATAATATGTTAAATACTGATGGTGAAACTGAAAGATACTATTATGATGGTGATAATCAAGGCACAAGTGTAACTGTTGATCAAAACTTAGAATTAGAACAGTATAGTATTAATATAGGTTTCCAATACTTGTTTTAATATTTAATTATTTAGACTCCCTTTTGATGTTACAAAAAGGGAGTCTTTTTGATTTCTATGCAATATTTGAAATTATTAGTTATTATACATTTAGCTTAGTAGCCGCATCTTCTGCTGCATTTATTAATTGATATGGGACTGGAGATGATGTTAAAGCTGGATGTGTACCAACCTGTAAGGTAGCCAAGTCTTCAGCTGTCATCTGTTTTTCAATTGCTAAACCCAATATGTTTAAGAATTCTCCAGCACTATCTGCTCCATATACTTGAGCTCCAATTAACTTTCCATCATATTTTTGAAAAATTAATGTTGCTCCTAATATTTGTGCACCAGGCATAGACCCTGGATGTCTATTAACAGCTTCTGCATGTCCGACAACCACTTCAATACCAGCTTCTTCAGCTTGCTTTTTAGTTAGTCCTGCAACTCCTAATGCCATATTATCTACTATAGTAGAAAATATCCCAATTGATTTTTGTTTTTTTCTTCTTAAGTTATATAAATTTGCTCCAACCACACGACCTTCATTTGTTGCAATTGAAGCTAGCCAAGCGGCTTTAAAGTTTTCACCAAAATAAGATGGTTTTTCTACACAATCACCACAAGCAAATATATCTGGATCATTTGTTCTCATGTATTCATCAACCATAATGCCCTGTCTTTTATCATAATTTAAATTAGCTTTTTCTGCTAATTTTGTATTAGGTACTACTCCAGTTGCAATTACAACCATATCTGCATTTATCTCTTTTCCATTTTCTAACACTACACTTTTAACCTCTTTATCACCTTTCAAACTTACAACTTTTGAATTTGTTAATAGATTAACTCCATTTTCTTTTAGCTTTTCTTCTGCTTTCAAACATAAATCATCATCACATACTAAAGATAAAACATTATCTAAAATTTCAATAATTGTAACATTCGTATTTGAATTTTTACGTATTTCATCTGCAAATTCTACACCAATAAATCCTCCACCAATTATTACTATATTTTCTTTTTCATTAACTTTCTCTCTCATTTCCTTCAATAGATCAAAATCTTTTTTTACCGTATATACATTTTTTAAATCCACACCTTCAATAGGTGGGACCAATGGTTGAGATCCTACTCCCAAAACTAATTTTTCATATGTGATCTCTTCGCCATCTTTTAGAATGACCTTTTTATTATCCCTATTGATTTCTACAACTTCATTAATTATTAAATCAATTCCATTACCTGTAACTGCCTGGTCAGCTATTATATTATTTTCTGGTCCATCAAC
>JBEPXG010000064.1:0-7567 GCA_041642015.1 Halanaerobiales bacterium | reverse complement strand
AAAAAGGAATAGATATTACTGGTGTTGTCAAGGGAGGAGCAGGAGATTTAAGAATAGTTAACTCTTTTGTAGCCGGTGGAATAACTACCCTTGGTGATTCTAGGATGGAAAATATTATAAAGATGAGAGAAGCCGGTTTTGATAATCAAATGGTTTTATTAAGACTACCTATGTTAACTGAAATAAAGGAACTTATTAAATATGTAGATATTAGTTTAAACTCAGAATTAGTTACTTTAGAGAGTATAGGTAGACAAGCGGTAAAAGAAGATACAGAACATAAAGTAATTATAATGGTTGATGTAGGTGATTTAAGAGAAGGTGTATTAGTAAAAGATATTATTGATTTTATGAAAGATGCAATTGAAATTGAGGGAATAAATGTAATAGGTATTGGTACTAATGTTGGTTGTTATGGCGGGGTATTGCCGACCAAACAAAATACAGAAATATTACTTGATCTCAAAAAAGATATTAAAGAAAAGTTAGATTATGAATTAGAAGTAATATCTGGTGGAAATACAGCAACAACTATCTTATTTGAAAGAGATGAACTGCCTGAAGGTATAAACAACTTAAGGGTTGGAGAAGGATTAATTCAAGGGACAGATATAACTCATCAAAGAGAAATACCATTTCTAAACAGCAATAATATTACTTTAACTGCTGAAGTTATTGAGTTAAAAGAAAAACCTTCAGTTCCTTCTGGTAAAACCGGTCATGATGCTTTTGGTAATAAACCAGAGTTTGAAGATAAAGGTGTTATTAAAAGGGCTATTTTGGCTGTAGGAAGGCAGGATGTTAAAATAGATGGTATGACTCCCATGCTAGAAGGAATAGAGATTTTAGGGGCAAGCAGTGACCATCTATTATGTGATGTGACTGAAGTTGAACAAGAGATACAAATAGGAAGTGAAATTGAATTTAAACTAGACTATGGGGCAATGCTTAAAGCAATGACCTCTCATTATGTGAAAAAACATTATATTAGTTCACTTTAGTTTTCATATACTAACTTTGAGTTTTTAAACACTTGTTGTACTTTCAAATCAATTAATTCTTCAGCTTTTAGTTGTAATGGATTTTTATTAAAAGTAATGAAGTCCGCTTGATAATTATTTTTGATTTTACCTTTTATATTTTCTTCAAAAGATTGAAATGCAGGTCCTATGGTGTATAATTGTAGGGCCTTTTTTATATCTATAATTTCATTAGGTATCCAACTATCTTCAGTTGTTTTTATAGGGTTTTTTCTTTTTACACTTGCATATACTCCAAGTAGTGGATTGATATCTTCAACTGGAGCATCTGAGCTTCCTGACAAAGTAATACCCTTTTCAATTAGACTTCTCATACGGTAAAGATATTTAGCTCTGCGCTTTCCAAGTCTTTTTTCAGCAAACTTATAATCTGAACTAATAAAGGTTGGTTGAATAGATAATACAATATTGTTCTTTTTTATTTTTTCTGCAAGTTTATCATCAATCATTGAAGCATGTACTATTATAGGTCTTAAGCTTTTATTAGGATATTTATTTTTCATTTTTCTATAAATCTTTACAACATTTTCAACAGCCTTAAGACCAATTGCATGTATAGCTGGTTGAAAGTTGTTTTGATAAGCTAAATCAACTAATGATTCCAATTTGTCTGTATCAAATAATAGATCCCCTTTAGTGGTTGTATCATCAGTATAAGGTTTTCTAAGAGCAGCAGTTCTGCCTCCTAGTGAACCATCATACATAAATTTAACAGGACCTGTGTTTAGACCATCTATATCTTTGACTTTTTCTCTGATTTGTTTGTAATATTCAAAATCTTCCTTTTGATTGACTCTCATTTGTAATGTAATATCAATTGGAAGTTTTTTGTCATTAGCAAGTTCAAGATAACTTTTAAATACATAGTCTCGGTATTTTCTTTGTGTAAAGTCATCGGTATGAATATTAGTGATACCGTTTTTCAAAAAATCATTAAAAGAATTTTCAATAATTTCTTTAAATCTTTCTTTTTGTTTTTCTAAAACAAGATCATCAAAAACAGTAATTGATTCATCCTGAAGTACTCCAGTAGGGTTTCCATCTTTATCTCTAATATACTTTCCACCTTCAGGATCTGGAGTATTGTGATCAATTTTAGCTAGCTCCAATGCCTTTGTATTAGCAAATGCTACATGTAAGCACCTTCTTTTAACTAAAATTGGCATGGTTTTAGATATTTTATCTAAAAAGAGTTTATCCATATTATGCTTAGAATCAAATTTTTCCTCATCCCAGTTGATAACTGTAATCCAGTTATTATCTTTATTATTTTTAGTTTTACTTTTTATTTTATTATATACCTCATCAATAGAACCAACATTTTTTAGATCAATACTGTCTTTTTGAAGAGCATAATAAAAGTAATGTAGATGTCCATCTGTAAAAGATGGCATTACAAATTGGTGATTCAAATCCACAACTTCAGTATCATTATTTTTAGTTTTTAATAATTCAGATGTTTTACCTGTTTTAACTATTTTCCCTTCTTCAGTTAAAAGAGCAGTTGTTTTATTAGAAAAAATAACTTTTGCATTAATAAATAATTTTTGTTTTGACATTTTCCCACCTCAATTATTACTTCCACAAAGGATAGATTCATTCCTTTTTTGCGCAAGAAATTTTTCTATGATGCAAAAATACTTGCATTTTTTAAAGGGATATTAAAATAAAGAAAGAATAAAATATATATGAGTTTATAATAGGAGGGCTAAAATGGATACAAAATGGATGGATTCTAATTTATATTTAAATAAAAATAGCTTATGTAAACTACTAAATAATTTAAGTGAGGGAGTACATGTTGTTAATGAAAAAGGCAAAACTATATTATATAATAAAAAAGCATCAGAAATTGATGGTTTAAAACCAGAAGAAGTATTAGGTAAAAATTTATTTGAAGTTTTTCCTTCATTAACACTTGAAACTTCTACTTTAATGAAAACACTAAAAAATGAAAAAAAGTACTTAAACCATAAACAGACATTTATAAACTACCGTGGTAAAAAAACTACAACTATTAATCATACTTTTCCAGTATATTTTAACGATGATACTAAAGGTGCTGTAGAGATATCTAAAGATATTACTCAAACTGAGGAGTTAGTTGATGATATTACAGACCTTAGAAGTAAGTTAAAAGATAATAGTAAAAAAAGCAAAAAGAAAGTAGATAATAATACAAGTTATGAGTTTGCTGATATAATAGGGCAAAATAAAAAGTTTAATAGTTCAGTCAGTGATGCAATGAAATGTGCTGGTAGTGGTTCATCTGTTTTAATCTATGGTGAAACAGGAACAGGAAAAGAACTTTTTGCTCAAAGCATACATAATGCTAGTCAAAGAAAAAATAATGATTTTATAGCACAAAACTGTGCTGCATTACCAAAAGATCTTTTAGAGTCATTATTGTTTGGTACTGAAAAGGGAAGTTTTACAGGAGCAAAGAGTAAACCAGGACTATTTGAAATGGCTGATGGAGGTACAATCTTACTTGATGAGATAAACTCGATGGATTTATCTTTACAAGCAAAACTATTAAGAGTATTACAAGATGGAAGAGTTAGAAGGATCGGTGGACAAAAAGAAAAACAGGTTGATGTAAGAGTTATTACAACTATGAATATGCACCCAGATAAAGCATTTAAAGAAAATAGGTTAAGAGAGGACTTATACTATAGATTAAGTGTAGTTTATATATATTTACCTCCTTTAAGAAAAAGAAAAGATGATATCTTTTTACTAGCAGATCATTTTATAGAACATTATAACAAAAAGTTCAATAAAGATATTATTGGGCTTGATAATGAGATCAAAAAAGCTTTCCAAAGCTATAGTTGGCCGGGAAATGTTAGGGAACTAAAACATGTTATTGAAAGTGCATATAATGTAAAACAATTCGGTGATGAAATACAGATTAAGGATCTTCCAGGCTATATCAGAGAACGTATGGGACAAAACAGAAATATATCTGTTGATTATAATAATATCAATGATTTAAATAGTGATGAGATGCCTCCTTTAGATCAGTATTTAGAAAAGATTGAATTAGGCTTAATAAAAGATGCATTAAAAAAGACAAATCATAATATAAGTGCAGCAGCAAGAAAATTAGAAATATCAAGACAGTCTTTACAGTATAAAATAAAGAAGTATAATTTAAACAATAACTAGGAGTGTTAAGATGGATATTACATTAATATTAGTATTTTTAATTACAGGATTTATTATAGGTTATTTTAAACCTTTACCAAATATTTTTTATAAATATTCAGGATATATTACTGAAATTGGTTTAATAATACTTTTAGCATCTATGGGAGCAAGAATAGGTGTTGATAAAAGCATAATTAACCAGTTAGGAGTAATTGGTTTAAAGTCCTTTGTATTAGCTTTGTTTAGTATTATAGGGAGTGTATTATTTTTAAAACTTTTTTCTATCTTTTTAAAAGCAAACTATAAAGAAGTAAAAGAAGATGAAAATTTAGAACAGGAAAGTTCAGACCATAGGCTCACCATAATGATTGTAATATCAATTGTTATTGGTTTAATATTAGGTCTTACAGTTTTAAAACAGCAGTACTTACCTACAATTGAAGTAATTACAACTTATGCTTTAGCAGCCTTATTATTTGGAGTAGGAATAGATATTGGCCTAAACAAAAAAGCTTTTAAAGAGTTAAAAGTTTTAGGTTTTAAAATTATATTAATACCAATTTTAATTATTATTGGTACTCTTTTTGGAACCTTTATTGCAAGTTTGTTTTTAAATATGGTTGCAAAAGAGGCTCTTGCGGTAGGAGCAGGTTTTGGTTGGTATAGTTTATCTGCTGTTTTAATTACAAAGTTGCACAGTGTTGAGTTAGGTTCAATTGCGTTTTTAACAAATGTATTTAGGGAATTAATAACTATTATTTCACTTCCTTTTGTAGTAAATTATATTGGTAAGATTCCATCAATTGGACCTGGTGGTGCTACAACAATGGATGTAACCCTACCATTAATTAAAAAGTTAGCAGGGGAAGAAATCGCTATACCAGCATTTATAAGTGGTGTAGTTTTATCAACTTTGGTACCTATATTAGTTCCTTTCATTTTAAGTTTTTAAGTTAATCTGTTTTGTGGCATAATAATTGCAATTTTTATAAAAGGGGTACAAGATGGAAAATACATTATTTGAATCACTTATAAATAAAAATAAAAAAGTGATCTCTATCGTGGGTTTAGCAAAAAATACTGGTAAAACTGAAACACTAAACTATCTTTCAAAGAATCTCTATGAAAACAATTTAAAAATAGGTTTAATATCCTATGGTAGAGATGGAGAAGATATTGACTTGATAACCGGTAAGAAAAAACCACCTGTTAATGTTTATCCGGGTAGTTTTTTTGTAACCTCTTCAAGAGCTTTAAGAGGTAATGATTTAGATTATCAAAAAATTAAAAAAACCGGTATCAAAACAACAATGGGAGAAGTAAATCTTTATCAAAGTTATGGTAAGGGAGTTGTACAACTTGTTGGAATAAATCGTATTAGCCAGCTTTTATTAGTGAAAAGTCTAATAGAAAGATATGTAGACTATATTTTAATAGATGGAGCATTAGATAGAAAAAGTTCAGCTTTACCTAGACTTAGTGAAGCTATGATACTATCAACTGGAGCTGTAATAGGAGAAAACTTAGAAGATGTAATAAATAAAACAAATTATGAATTAAAAAAATTGATGATTAATTCATTGGAAAACAAAGATCATTTATTAAAAATACAGAGTTATGAAAATAATAAGGTTAGTATTTTATGGACAAAGGATAAAGGAATTATAGAACTTAGTTCCCCCACATCTTTAATGCTCATAAATGATGTTATAGAATATATTAAAAAGAATAATATAAAAGAAATAAAGTATCTATTTATAAATGGTGCATTAACCGATACAGTAGCAAAAAAGATAGTAAATTTAAAATATAATAACTTTAAATTATTAATATCTGATTCTACAAAATTATTTTTAAATAAAATGAGTTTTAATCTTTTAACTAAAAATAATATTCAAATAAATGTTCTTTATCCTCTTAACATTATTGGATTAACTATTAATCCATATAATCCAGAAGGGGTTAGTCTAGATAAAGATATATTTTTTAAAGAGATTAATAAAAGCATTAACATACCAATTTATAATATCAAAGCTTAAACTTTGAAAGGAGGATTATCTTTGGAACCAAAATTAAATTTAGACCAAAAGTTAATTAACTTATGTAGAAATTATACTTCTGAAATAGCAGATGAAATAGAAAAAAAGATTGAAAATAATACAACTACATCTGTTGAAAGGACTGTGCTCAGACTATTAGGGGTAGATGGAGTAGATAAACATGGCATCCCTTTACCTAATGTAGTAGTAGAAAAGATCAAAGATAAAGATAAATTAAATCGAGGTATTTCTTATTGGTTTGGTAATGGATTAATCCAAACCGGACTTGATGTACAAAGCTTAGCTGATAAAGTTGGTAAAAATGAAATAGATTTATTAGAATTGCCAAAAGAAGATAACCAAAAAGTAAATAAATTTATAAAGCAAAAAGCACAAAATAGTATTAAAGAAATCAAGAAAAATGTAAAAAGAAGAGATCAGATGATGGAGCAATTTCCACCTGGTCCTCAACCCTGGCTTTATGTAATTGTAGCTACAGGAAACATTTATGAAGATGTAAAACAGGCTAAGGCAGCTGCAAGACAAGGTGCAGATATTATAGCTGTAATTAGAAGTACAGCTCAAAGCTTATTAGACTATGTTCCCTATGGTCCTACTACAGAGGGATTTGGTGGTACATATGCAACTCAAGAAAACTTTAAAATAATGAGAGAAGCACTTGATGAAGTAATAAAAGAAGAAGGACATTATGTACAACTTGTAAATTATTGTTCTGGATTAGCAATGCCTGAAATAGCAGCAATGGGTGCTTTTGAAAGATTAGATATGATGTTAAATGATGCAATGTATGGAATTCTTTTTAGAGATATAAATATGAAGCGTACCTTTATAGATCAGCATTTTTCAAGAATGATAAATGCCTTTGCAGGTGTAATTATTAATACAGGTGAGGATAACTACTTAACTACAGCAGATGCTGTAAATGAAGCACATACAGTATTAGCTTCTCAATTTATTAATGAAGAATTAGGATTGAGAACAGGATTAAAAAAAGAACAGCTTGGTTTAGGTCATGCTTTTGAAATAAATCCCGAACTTGAAGATAGCTTCTTATTAGAAATTGCTCAAGCTCAGATGGTAAGGCAGATTTTTCCCGACTCTCCATTAAAATATATGCCTCCAACTAAGTATATGAATGGTGATATATTTAGAGGCCATTTAATGGATGGTATGTTTAACTTTGCATCAATTATGACAGATCAAAGTATTCAGCTTTTAGGTATGTTAACTGAAGCAATTCATACTCCTTTCTTACAGGATAGAGCCTTAAGTATTGAAAATGCAAAACATGTATTTAACTCTGCTCGTAATATT
>JBEPXG010000063.1:0-7648 GCA_041642015.1 Halanaerobiales bacterium | reverse complement strand
TTTGACATTAACTTTAAAAATGATAATGTAATTGTAAATGATAAAATATTTGATTTAACTGGCTATAACAGTGATGAAATAGATAATTACATTGGTTTTTGGGTAAATAAAATTCATGAAAATGATCGTGATAAAGCTGTAAAAGAACTAAATGATCATTTTGAAAATAAAAACTCCTATGTAACAATAGAACATAGATTAAAAACTAAACATAATGGATATAAATGGTTTAGACTAAGTGGTAATCTAATAGAAAGTAATAGTTCAGGTGATCCAAAAAGATTTGTAGGGATACTACAAGATATTGATGAAAAGAAAAAAATAAATATAAAATTAAAAGAACAAAAAGCACATTTTGAACAGCTTTTTGAGAATTCAATAGAGGGGATCGCTCTTTTAGATAATGACTATAGAGTTATTAAAACAAACTCTAAATTTCATGAAATTTTTGGATATAATCAAGATGAGATCAAATATAAAACAATTGATGAATTGATTACACCTGTTGAATTTAAAGATGAAGGTAAAAGGTTTAATGAATCAATAATCAATGGTAAAGACATTAAAGATGAATCTATAAGACAGAGAAAAGATGGGACTAAAATAAACGTTTCCGTACATGGATTTTCAGTAAACCTATCAGATAAGGCACGAGGAATTTATGCAATATATAATGATATAACAGAAAGAAAAAGAATTGAAAAAAGAATTAAATACTTATCATATAATGATGAGTTAACTGATTTATATAATAGAAGGTATTTTAATAAAAAATTAGAAGAACTAAATGGTTCAAATCAAGTTCCAATGTCGATAATAATTGGTGATCTTGATGGGCTAAAATTAGTAAATGATAATTTTGGACATAGTGAAGGAGATAAATATATAAAAAGAGCTGCTGATATATTAAAAAGAGTTGTAAGAAAGGAAGATATTGTTGCCAGACTAGGAGGAGATGAGTTTTCAGTTCTTTTACCTAATACTAATCAAGAAACTGTTAAAAATATTTCAGATAGAATTAATTATGAGTGCCAAATAGCAAATAAGAATAATAGATATAAAGTACCTTTAAACATTTCATTAGGACACTATACTATAAATTCAAAAGAAGAAGATCTATATAAATGTTTTAACAAAGCAGATAAAAAAATGTATAGAAAAAAAGGAAAGACAATAAAAATAAGTGATTATAAATAAACCATAAAACTATTTAAAAATAAATGCAGGTATGAATTAGAATACCTAGAAAATATAATAAAGAGAAAATAATTATGTAATAGATCTACTAAAGGAGGATTTTAATGGGTTGGACAGGAAAATTACTAGGGGGCGGATTAGGCTTTTTTGTAGGTGGCCCCATAGGAGCAGTAATAGGTGCAGTAGTAGGAAATAGTTTTGATAAAAGTAGTAATAGCAATACAAGGATGAATGAACAAGAAAGACTAAATACGATCTTTTTTACAACAACTTTTTCAATGTTAGCAAAATTTGCTCAGGCAGATGGTGCAGTAACAAAATCAGAAATCACTGTAATTGATAACTTTGTCAAACATGATCTTCAATTAGATGGTAGAGCAAGAAAACTAGCTATTGAAATTTTTGATGAAGCGAAAAGAAATAATAGTTCATTTGAAGAATTCGCTAGACAGTTTTATAGTAATTTTAGGAGTAAAAGAGAAGTTTTGGTTAGTATGTTAGATTTATTAATGAGAGTTGCTGTAGCAGACAATGAATTTCATAAAAATGAAAGACAGTATCTCCGTAAAGCTAAAAATATATTTAATATAAGTGATAGTGAGTATGAAAGTATTTTAGCTCAATATGACCAAGATAATTCAAATATTGAAAAATATTATAAAATACTTGAAGTTTCACCTGATGCAAGTATGAGTGAAATTAAGAAAAAATATAAAAAGAAGGCAAAAGACTTTCACCCTGATAATATTATTGGTAAAGGTTTACCAGAAGATTATCGTGAGTTTGCCCAAAAGAAGTTTAAAGAAATTCAAAATGCATATGAAAAGATAAAACAACATAGAAGATAATGGATATTAATTTATTTAAATAGTGAGACCTCATTAATACCTAAAAAGTATTAGTGAGGTCTTTTTATTTTTAAAAAAGTGAATAAATATATTAATAGATGCATAAAATTAAAGGATAATACAATAAAATATATAATATTTATAATAATAGTAATTATTTTAATAATATGTAATAAGATGGGGTGGCATTAATGACAATAAGAGATTTTGTATTAAAAACAAAGAAGTTTATGTCTTCAAAATATATGGTTTTTGTATATGGATTAATACTTTTATTTTTATCAATAACTGTTCAAACTGAAATAGTAGAACCATTTATAATCCTATTTGTAATATATTCAAGTATGAGACATAGTAAAAAAGGTGCTATCTATTCTGCGATTTTTGCAATTATAATACTAACTGCTCAGGACATGTACAATCTTCATATAGATATAGAGCGTTACTTAATCGAAATAGTTACAGTAATTGTAACAGCATATTATATAATAAATAGTTCTTCTAAATTGAAGGACATGAATGATGATCTTAAAGAAAGAGTTAAAGAACTAAGAGGTTTATTTAGTATTTCTAAAATACTAGAAAGAAAAGAATTAAAATTAAAAGAATCACTAAAAGATATTGTGGAAATCATTCCTAATTCGTGGCAGTATCCTGAAGATACCTGTGCAAAAATTACATATAATAATCATGTCTTTAAAACATCTAACTATAAAAACACTAAGTGGTCTCAAAAAAGCGATATAATTATAGATGGTGAAAAACAGGGTGAAGTTGAAGTTTGTTATATTAATCAACATGAAAAAGAATATAATGATACAGTATTTTTAAAAGAAGAATATGATTTAATTGATGATATTGCTAATAGAATTAGTAATATAATTAAAAACATAAATCAGAAGGAAGAAATAAAAGAAAACAACAAATTCCTATCTATAACCTTAAATTCTATTGGTGATGCAGTGATTGTTACTGATGAAAAAGGTCAGGTTAATCAGATGAACCCAATTGCTGAAGAGTTAACTGGTTGGAAATTTAAAGAAGCTAAAGGACAAGATATCAAAGAAATATTTAATATAATAAATGCTAAAACAAGAGAACCTGTTAAAAATCCTGTAGAAAAAGTTTTTGAACAGGGTAAAATTGTTGGATTAGCAAACCATACAAAACTTATCTCAAAAGATGGTGTGGAATACCATATTGCTGATAGTGCTGCTCCTATCAAAGACAATGATAATAATATATATGGAACAGTAATGGTTTTTAGAGACTTTACAAAACAATATATGATGGACCAAGAAATTAAAAGAAGAGAAACATTGTTTTCTAATGTAATTAAAGATGCTCCTTATCCATTAATGATTCACAATGAAAATGGTGAAATAATAGAAGTAAATAATTCATGGCAGGAGATATCAGGATATGGAGTTGAAGACTTACCAAATCTTGAGACCTGGTTTGAAAAAGCATATGGAGAAGATAAAGAAAAGGTAAAGGAATATGTTAATGAAGTAACTGAAAAACAAGAGAAAAATCATGATGGTGAATTCGAAATAAAAACAAAAGATGGAAATAAAAGAATATGGGACTTTCATTCTGTTCCATTAGGATTAGATAAAAACAATAAAAAGTTAATCCTAAGTATGGCTGTTGATGTAACCGAAAGAAAAGAAATGATAAATAGTATTAATAAATTAAATAGACTATATTCAATATTAAGTGATGTAAATCAAGTAATTGTCAGGAATAAAGACCTTGATTCATTAATCTCAGAGATCTGTAATATAATTATAGAAAATGGAAACTACAAATCAACCTGGATTGGAAAGATAAATGAGGATGAACAATTATTATCTATATTAGGATCAGCAGGACTTCACAATAAACTTATTGAAGGTGCAGATATAGATTTAACAGATTATTCCTCTATAGACAAACTAAATGAAACATATAATATTGATTCAAATAAATTAATTGAATATATATCTGAAGCTAAAGATAAAGAAAGTGAGCTGAATGAACTTAAATTTTTTAATAATAATAGGTCAATGGCAATTTTTCCAATTATAGTTTTTAATAAACTTTGGGGAATAATTTCATTATGTATTAACGAACCAAACTATTTTGATCAAAAAGAAATTGGATTATTAGATGAACTAACAGGAGACTTATCATATGCAATTGAATCCATTAAAAATGAACAATTAAAGAGAAAATCTGAACAAAAGTTAAAAGAAAGCGAACAAAAATTTAGAAGATTATTTGAAAAGGCACCAGTGGGAGTTTTCAAATCTAGTAAAAATGGAGAACTAATCTTAGCTAATCCAAGATTATTAAAGATTTTAGGGTGTAGTTCTTTAAAAGAATGCATGGATTATTTTGGCAATTTATATAATGTATATGTATATCCCGAAAGACGTAAAGAACTTTTTAAAATTTTAAGAGATAATGAAGAAGTCAATGATTTTATCTTTAAAGCACATAAAAAAGATGATGGTGAAAGTTGGTTATCATTAGATGCACGAGTTGTAAATAATGATGAGTCTATAGAAATTGATGGCTTTATTGAAGATATAACAAATGAGTATGAGATGAGAAAACAAATTGAAAAAAGTGAAGAAAAATATAGAACACTTTTTCAAAATCAATACTCTGTTATGATGGTCTTAGATCCCAAAAATGGAAATATAGTTGATGTGAATCCAGCTGCCTGTGATTTCTATGGTTGGGATTATGAAGAACTAACTTCAATGAAGGTTACAGAAATAAATACTTTACCAAAAGAAGAAGTGAAATACAGGATGAAAACTGCTGCAGATAATAAAAGTAATAAGTTTGTATTTGATCATAAATTAGCTAATGGTGAGATTAGAACTGTAGAAGTCTACAGTGGTCCGATTAGACTAGATGATAATGAATATCTTTTTTCTATAATCCATGATATAACAGAACGTAAAAAAGCCCAAGAACGTATAAAATATATGAGTTTCCATGATAAGTTAACTGGATTATATAATAGAGCATATATGGAAGAAGAGATGAAAAGAATTGATACTAAACGTCAACTACCAATCAGTATAATAATGGGAGATTTAAATAATCTTAAACTTATTAATGATACCTATGGACACGAAAAAGGTGATCAATTAATAGTTAGAGCAGGTGAAATCATTAAAGAGTCTTGTAGAGCAGAAGATATTATTGCTCGTTGGGGTGGAGATGAATATGTAATTCTTTTAAGTAAAACTTCATTAACAGATAGTGAAGAAATTTGTCAAAGAATATTTGATAATGCTGATAAAGAAGATAGGGAATTAATGGTTTCAATATCTCTTGGTTGTGCTTCTAAAAACAATTCAGATGAAAACCTGTTTAAAACTCTAAACAGAGCTGAAGATAGAATGTACAAAAATAAAATTACTAATCGCCGTAGTGCAAGAAGTAGTGTTCTATCAGCATTTATGAGTACGTTAAGAGAAAAAAGCTATGAAACTGAAGAACATGGTAATAGAATGAAAAAGTTATCAGTTCAATTAGGTAAAGAAATTGGACTAGCAAGTTCAGACCTCGATAGACTATCATTACTTACCTCATTACATGATATAGGTAAAATAACAATACCACAGGAGATATTAAACAAAAAGGATGAACTAACAGATAGTGAATGGAGTTTAATTAAAAAACATACAGAAGCTGGTTATAGGATAGTATCAACAATGGATGAATTAGCTGATATATCTGAGTACATTTTATATCACCATGAAAAATGGGATGGAAGTGGCTATCCTGAAGGATTACAAAAAGATAATATTCCACTTTTGTCTAGAATCATATCAATCGTTGATGCTTATGATGTAATGATAAGTGGAAGACCATATAAAGAACCTATGTCAAAAAGAGAAGCACTTAAAGAAATAAAGAGATGTTCTGGAACTCAGTTTGATCCTAACTTAGCAGATATATTTATCAATTTAATTGAAGATAAAGAAGATTTTTAAGTAAAAAACAAAAGAATTAATTAATAAATTAAGATAATCTCCTTTTTGTAAACAGATTTGTTTATTAAAAAGGAGTTTTTTTATGTTTAACCTTATTAATCTTATTAATTAACTAACTATTAAAAATATTAGCATAAAAGAACATATAAGAGTTAATCTCTTTTAATTACATTTAATTCCAATACATGTGATTTAAATAACATAACTATTATTTCGTTTATATATAACGGAAGAAATGTAAAGATATGTTAATACACAAATTGGGGGGATTAACAAAATGTATTATACAAATAAGAAGGGGGTTAAAGATGTTTAATTTAAATTTAAAGAAAACATTAATAATTCTTTTTGTTATTGTAGGAGTAGTTCCATTAATCATTTCAGGATTTTTAATGTTTAACAATGCTCAAAGCGAGATTGAAGATAAAGTGATGAAATCACTTGGAATGTATAAGGAAGTAACAGTAAATAATCTATCAGAGTATTTTGCAGATAAAAACAGAGATATAAGAGTTTTATCTTCAAACACTGCACTTTATAGAAGTGTAACAGAGTTTGAAAGGAAAAACGTTTCATTAGATGACAGGTTATGGAAAGAAAATGAATTTACGATAAATAAACAGATTACTTCTTTTATTGAAGAATATGGTTTTAACTTTGCTTTTGTTACTGATAAAAAAGGTAGAGTAATATACACCACTACTGAAAACCTTCCTGTTGAATCAGACTTAAGTATGAGAAATTACATAAACACAAGTCTTAATCAATCAGAAATTAATTGGTCTGAGTTTTTCTATTCAGATATTATTAATGATAATGTCTTGATTTTATCATCTCCACTATTATCTGAGGGGGATTCAGGAGAAGTAGTTGGTACAGTTAATTTAGCAATTGATCAGACTGAAATTGATAGTATGGTACATGAAGGATTAGACAGTTTAGGAAGTTCAGCAAATTCATATCTAATAAATAAAGAGGGAGTTCTTTTAACTAATACTTTAATTGGTGAATATAGATCAAATGCAGCTCTTAATGAAACAATTGAAACTAAAGCTGCTGAAATATTAAAAGATCCGATCCAAAATGAAAATGAGAACTTTATTACTACTGCTCATTATGATAACTATAGAAATACTCCTGTTATTGGAGAACTAACCTATGTAGAAATGGGTTCAACACCAGCAGGACTTATTTTAGAAATAAGTCAAGAAGAGGTATTTGGTGGAATTAATAATCTAAAGAACCTAATTATAATTATAGTAATAGCTGCAGCAATAATCGCAATAATCATTTCATTCTTAAGTGCAAATAGAATCTTTAAACCACTTGAAAAATTCCAAGAATTATTTGCTGATCTAGCTATGGGTGATTTAACAGTATCGTATCCAGTTAAAGATGTAAATTGTTCAGAAATCATGGACTGTGGAGTTAAAGATTGCCCAGATTTTGGTAAAAAAGGAGTAACCTGTTGGTTTGATGTAGGTAGTTTTGCACCACAGTTTGGAGATGAAGTTCATTGTCCTAAGATAAAAGAGGGAGTTTATGATGACTGCACTGAGTGTAAGGTATATAAAAGGGTTAATCAAAATGAAATAAAAACGTTGG
>JBEPXG010000062.1:0-7673 GCA_041642015.1 Halanaerobiales bacterium | reverse complement strand
AGACATTCCGCCCTGTTGAAAAGACTTAAGATTTTCTAAAGACATTTATTTACTCCTTAAAACTCTATTAAACTATTTCAGCCCGATAGATGCTTGCGAACCTGTCTTTCAAGCGGTTCTGGCAGACCACTAGTGGACTCAAACTTAATTACATCCGTAGCAGAGATCTTACCCTTCTCAACCATGTCTTCCATAGTATCAAGGATCTGCGCCTTAGTTAGGCTTTCTTCCTGAGGCGCACCACCAGGTCCAAAGCTCTTGCTAACAGCAGACACCTGATGTGATTTAGGAGCGCGAGCTGGAGTAGACTCTAGCTGCTCAATCCTTTGCTCCTGAAGCATCATTACTTCTGCTAGATTATGAAGACTCTTAGCAAGCTCAGTATTATACTGACTTTGATTCTCAGAAAGAGAATTAAGAGACTTCTGTACTGTTCTAACAATCCTAGACTCAGTAGACCTTAAAGCTTGATCTTGAACGGAGGACCAACCCTTAAGAAAGTCAGAGACCTCAAAGCCTTCACGTACTCCCTGATTACTCTGGGCATAGTCTTCTAGGCTCTTATCCATCTCGTCATCGTCATCGTCGTCATCGTCAGCATCCTCAGACTTGGCTTTCTTATAATCAGAAGGCCCAACGATAGACCCAGCCTTAGAAACATCCTTAGCATCGCTATCGTCATCTTCACTGGACTGAGCCTTAATGATACTGTTATACACAGCCATTTCTTCAGAAGTAAGCCTCATTCCCTTGTGGAGCTTTCTAAGAATAGACTTTACCATCTGCGCTCCACCTGTATAATCAGTACCATCCTCCTGAACAGCGTCAGTCGCACCATCGTCTGGACAATGCATCTGAGTAGAACCAGCCCAGCCTCCAGGGTTAGAGTTAGACTCAGTATGATGAACCTGCGTAGAACCAGCACTAGCTCCAGCTCCCGCACTCCCATCTCTCATAGAGTCTACTTCAGTAGTAACTGTACCTCTAGAAGAGTGCCCCTTTGAAATCTGTTCAAGACTTGCAAGGGCCTTTTCTAGCTTATCCTTGTTTACTCTCTGTTCGTCACTCATGTATATTGCTCCTTACAATAGATCAAAAACTACATCTACCACGGCTATTGCAGCCTCTTTGGGAAGACTTTTATTAATAACTAAATGATTTACTGCTTCTTCATAAGTAAAAGATTTAGAAGTTCTATCTTCCTTTTTATTTCTATCCAAGCTTTCAGGTACTAGAGGAGAGTCTCCTGCAGTTAAAGCCTTATTTTCATCTTCCTCTTCTTCACTATTTTCATTATTGCTTTTATTAAAATCCCATTCCATAGAAGATAAAGATTTAGCAATTTCTGCCCAAGTAGTAGTATTAACTGGCGAAGGAGTAAGAGCTACATCTTGTATCCAACATTCAGCTATCTTATTACCGTTTCTTCGCTTAACTTTTCCTTGAATAGAAAACCCTACTTTTCTACTAGAACCAGAAGATGCAAGAGAGTTCATTAATTCCCAATAATGATTAGCTCTAGAATGATTATTAAAAAGAAATCCTTTAACCCAAAGACCGTTTCTAGTAATCCTGCACTCGGTTGGTTGACCTACTTTATTCTCTGGACCAGACTTATGGTCGTCATTAAACCAACCGTGTTTTAAAAAGTATGAGAAATCAATACCATTTTGGTCTATAATCTCTCCTTGAATATCTTTTGAATCAGTAGATGCAATACCTTGGATCCAGCGCTTACCATCTTTATCCCCTGCTTTTTCTATATCAATAGCAGTAGCTGGTATAAAAACTCTAAAAGTATCGCCGTCTTCCCAACCCTTCATTCACAACCCTTTAAAACAAAAAGGAGCCAGCAAAAAATTGCTTAGCTCCCTATCTGGAGAATCCCTGTGTCTTAATATTGTATAAGAATAGCTTAATTATATAGAGTTGTCAAGAATGTTTTTACATTTTTAAATACAATCTAGGAAAATTTTCTAAACCATCAGATTTAGATAAAGATTTAGCTAGATCATAATCCAAACAAAAAGGTACTTGTATCTCTGAATCGCACCCTTTACATATAGCAAGTACCTTATCATCCTTAACTAGAACAACCTTAGCTCTAAGCTTAATCTGATTATTTAAGCTCTTTAACACAATTTCATCACAAACTGAACAAGCCAAGAAACTCTCACTCATAAGTACTATTGCTCCTTGGCACTATTTTGTAATAACCACCACTAATTAATAATGATCTATCATTGTCAGTATCGTTGTCAGTATCGTTGTCAGTATCATTATTAACATCATTATTAAAACCCTCAGTAGGTTTACCTGAAACTAAATTAACCTTATTAATTTCATTATCATAATGGTTAATAAAAGATTTTAATAAAGAAATATTAATTTCAGTATGCTCTTCCAAAAACTTCATCAATATACTAGGGTGTATATTACCATTTCTAGTTAGATCAAAAGACTTATATAATCTATCAAAAACTTTAACTTTTACTGGAAACCCATTCTCATCGAAGAAATTCAAGCTAGATTTACCTACAACACCTAATATATTATCTTTTAAGGGCATTACAGACCCTGGTATAGGTAAAAAGGATTTAATTAAAGGGTATACATCATTAGAAAATTCCCCATAATATTCGTTTCCGTATATTTTTATATACTCAGAAATAGACTTACTTACATCTTCTACTTCTAAATCAGACTTTTCCTCAGGATCAGAATCCTCTACTTCATTCATTCTTTTAGCTAATTCTGGATGAGCAGCTGCTAAAAAGGATTCTTTTAACATATCCCAACTATACGTATGCTTATTATGCTTACCGTATACTATACCCTCCGAAGGATAAGCTATATAAGTACCTATACCTAATTTTACAGTTATAGACTCTTTTTCTCTCTTTAGCCTCTTTAATTCTTCATTCCAATCCTCTACAACCTCAGGATGAGGCTCTCCCGAATCGAGGTCTCCCTCTTCCTTCATTTTTAATCCAGACCTATTCCATATAGAAGGTCTTGAAGGATGCCCTTTTAACTTATATAGCTCTTCGGCTTCTTCATCAGAAATATTAGGATCCATTATTTGCCAATGATATGGGGCAAAATGAAAGTAAGGATTACCATAACCTAGCAAAAAATGTAAGTTACCTTCTATAGAACCTAAGTATTTTTTCTTACCCTCTTGACCTGGATAAGATGTAGTGAAAGAAATATCAGAAGCTGATTTGCCTTCTAATTTAGAAGCTATATGACTAAGCCTAGACCAATTATGCAAACCTATAGGCTTCCTAGCCTTAGCAAAAGGCTCCCATGAATCAAATATATCTAAATAATTCATTATTCCCCTCCTGCTTTTTCTTCTAAATCAGTCTCGCCAACCTCTTGGTTAGTGTCAACCTCCCCCACTTCTTTATCAGTATCCACTTCACCGCCTTGTTGAGACTCGCTAGCCATTACTTCATTTATAGCATCCTGCTTATCTAACAAAGCATCCTCTATTGCGGCCTCTTCTTCAGGAGATATATCATGCATAGGCTCAGAATGAAGCCATGTGGAAAACTCCATTTCATCAGATTTTCTACCAGTAAGATTAGAAAGAATCATTAAAGAACCATAAAAATCAGTACTAGCTCTATATAAATCTAAACTTTTATCTATAGTATTTTTATAGTTATTTAATAATACATCTTTAACTTTATAGTCTACTAAAAACTGAACGTCAGTATTAGTAGTCATAACTCTTTTAAGCTCAGCAAAAGCTTTATTTTCTATTTCATTAACAGAAGTATTATCTAAAGATAGTCTATTAAATATCTTAGAATAGATATGACTAGCATGCCAAGATAATAAATAATAAGGACTTATTCTCATATAATGAAATATAGAATATACATGTCTTATACTAAATTTATTTCTTCCATGAACAGTATCCACTTCAAATAAAGGAGAATTACTATCTCTATTCAAAGTTATACTAGTAAGAAAGTTATAAAATTCATCATCACAGATAAGCTTTTTACCTAAAAGATTAACAGTCCTATCTATGAATTCTAAATCAGAAACAAGAGCATTTAACAATTCATGAAGCTCAAATAACCCTTGATCAACTAATATTATTATAGCACCAATTATTTTGTCTTTAGGATGCTCACTATTAAATAATTCTACAGAAAAATTTCTAAGCTTAGACAAACTAGAATCGGTAACTCTTAATTGATACTGCACCCATAGATCTATATTCTCTTTAACATCAGAGTCTAGATAAACATACCTTACGTCCTTACCTCTAGTAAATACTTCATACCATATTAATTTAGGATTTAAAGGATCGTATTTAGGGTTTCTAGTAGCAGTTAATCCCTCAGGTACTGCAATATTACGCTTACGGCCTTCCTCAGTGAAAAAACCCGGCGCAGTGGAGGGCATAGGCTGATCACGTACCAGCAACGGTACACCTGCGTACGGATCATAGTCTTTATGGTCCTCTGGAGCATTAGTATACCTCCAATAATTACCAGCAGTATCTATATACCAGTAATCATAAATACCATACACACCTGTCCTAAACACATACTTGTGATTAGGATCAATTAAATCCGGCATTATACCTTTTTCTACATTATCTTCAAACAATAAAATCCTCAACTACACTATATTTGTAGGTATTTGTATAATTATCATAATTTTTATCTAAAGCACCTAAGTATAATAATTTATTTATAGCAGAAAGACCTATACCTTGACTAAGTAAATATAATTTAGTCATTTTTCCTTTTTTATATAATCTATACAAAAATAATTGATCTATTATATTTAAATCTTTAAAATTTAGCATACAAATAATCTAATAAATAACCTTTTATTTCATACCTAACTAAATCTGGATCTTTATCAGTAGCTATATATCCTGGCCATATTTTTTCTGATATATCAAATAAAATTTCCCTATCCATTATAGGAAGAGACTCTAATAGTTTTAATATACCATCCTTTGAATCTAAATCAAAATCATAAAGTGATTTAACTATCTTATTAGTATCTATTAAATCATCAAAAGGAACATTTAAAATATTAAAAGATAAATCTTCATCAAAAAAGTCCTCCAAATAACTAGCTTTAACTATTACGTCAGAGTCATTCACAGGCTCCACATAGTCAGAACAGGATTTACCAAACTCAAGAGGAGATAAATAACTATGATAATAATCACTAGAGTGCCATAGAGAGCCACTACCTCCTTGTCTTTTACAAGAAGAACCTCCACCATAAATACATAAAGATAATTTATTCATTATTTACCTTAAGCGCAGCTAGATATCCTGTTTTACTTAATCTAGGTAAAATTTTAAGAAATTCTACACCATCTTCAAAGGATTTTCCACCAATAGGTAAGTCTTTTAGCATCCTCAGTAGTTTATCTGAAGAAGATTTGATAGCCTTACCATCCCACCAAACTGTCCCTAAAGACTTGTCTTCAGAATAGGATATTATTTTATATTCATATTGCTTAACCATAAACCTCTTATATATCTATGTAAAGATTAATAGACTTCTTAGTCTTTTCTTCATCTTTACCCCTTAGAGTAATATTTGGATCTTTAATAGTATCATATAAGGGACTATCTTCCCCCATAATATCCTTATTAGGATCACTAACAGTCGCAGCGTATGCTTCTCTCTTCCTCCTCTCTATCTTAGCAGCTGAAATGGTACTAGAATTCTGATCATCAACAAATGGATTCATTAGAGAAGAATCTTCTATCTCAGATATTCTAGATTCTGCTTTAGAAGAAGCTTTTTCATCATAAGACTTCTTTTGTGATCGTAACTCTTTCTCATAGTCTTTATGAAAACCAGAAGATCTATAATGTTTAGGGTCCTTATTAAATCCAGGACCCATAAAAACACCTATAGAATCTAACTCTTTAGCTGCTTGATGATGTACATAAGAAGGATTATTTTTAGCATTATCTATAAAATCTATACTAAATCTATGAAACATATCCTCAGAAGTTTCTTTATCTTTTACTCTCTTTTCATATTCTTTTGAAATTTGAGAAGGAGAACCGTTCCATAAACGGGCATCAGGACCAAAAACAGTACCATCATGCAAATGAATAGAAGGTTTAAACTTATTATAATCTAAATGACCATCAGTTTTTTGAAGATGTAATACATATTGCATTCTTAAAAATGTCTGCCCTATCTCCCAATCAGAAAGATGATCACCTAAAGACCTCTTCAAGTCTCCAAAAGTAGTATTTTCTAATCTATCCTTAAGTTTCTCAGGAATCTTTACTTTAAATCCTTCTGAATTAAATTTTCTATGATTAGTATTTTTATAACCAGCTATACCATTTCCAAAAGATACACCATGGTCAATTGCAGTAACTTCAGAATTATCTATATCAATTAAATAATTACCATCGTGCCTATCATTAGAATTCATTATTATATCATAAGCAGTTAAAGAAAATAATCTTTCTTTCATCTTCTCTGGATCAGAAGAATTAGATATTAAATTAGATAATGTACCAAATTCTTCTCTAGCCTGTACTCCAATAATTGCATCTTCTTTCCATTTTTGAACGCTAGAAGGCTTACCTCTATACTCTCTAGAAGTAGTAGGAGGGCATATATTTAAACCTAAAGTATTAGAAAGAGAATAAGCAGCTTGTTCTCTCTTAAAATGACTGTCCAAAGGAACAGTACCTACCCCTTCGCTAAAATTATTACCTTCTAAAGTATCTTTAGAATACTCTATATTATGCTTAGCAACCCCTCTACCATTACCATCAATAGTTATTCTATATGAAATATTTATACCAGACTCATCACCTAATTTTTGTGAATGTATAATTTTACCAGAACTAAGATGACCTACTACCTCAGCGTCTTTCTTTGGAACCTTACCCCAATCAATAGCTTCCGACACTTTTAACTTAGTAGAAAGATCTTCTTGCTCTTTAGAAGCAGTCTTACCTCCAGATCCCTTTGGTCTTCTCCAACTCTTTCCACTAGAAGTTTTTTCCCAACCTTTATCAGAAGGAGGATTACCGTCACCAGACCAATACTCCCACTCTATAGAAGGCCCAGCAGATTTAGGACGTCCAGGACCTGGAGAATTAGAAGGTGCCGCAGCTCCAGGAATACTTCCAGGCTTAGGTATAGAGGCACCCTCTCTAGAAGACTTAGGTCCAGGAGGCTTAACAGTGGCTGACATAGAAGTTTTATCTACTGCCTTATTTATAGAAGAAAAATAAGTATTTTGATCTATTATAGATAACTTACCATTAACCCAAGATACTCCATCTGGAATATAAATTACTTTACACCTACATCTAGGATGCATAGGAGGTAAAGTAGTCTTCCAGTGTACATGTAAGCCGTTTTTCCCTCTCTTATGAACTACACCAGAGTCTCCATTAGATCCAGATTTAATAAGATCTCTTAATATAAATATCTTAGGATTACCATTAGACTCCATATAATGATGTTGACAATCATCACACGTATCATTACTAGGAATAATACTAACTCTAGAATCTATTCCTTTAGAATTTTTATATATTCCTTGTTTATGAATTATAGGCATAATAGAGCCTCTTACCATGGCTCTATACATCTCTGTTTCAGCTATAAGCTCCCAATCCCTATACCAATCAGTCTTTAAA
>JBEPXG010000061.1:0-7715 GCA_041642015.1 Halanaerobiales bacterium | reverse complement strand
TAATACTTTAAAAAACCAATATATTAGTATTTTTGCAGAAACTAAAAATGGTGACAAAATCAGTATATTTAATAAAAAACTCATATTATTGAATCATAGTAAATATTCAAGAAAATTAAAAGGAATTTTTAGTATAAATTATAATTATCAAAATAATAATTTAGATAAATTTTGGAGACTTAAAACTTTTTTTAAAAAACATAGTTACCTAACTTTACAAAATGATTATTTTAGATTACATTATAAAAACAGAGATCATTTTTGGCAAATAGGAAATGAATATATTAATAGTTTTGTCCAATTAGGAAATCAAAATAGTAAATCATTAAAATTTTCTTATCAAAATAATTCTAAAAAATTTAAAAAAATAATATATACAAATTTTAATAATGAGTTTGGAATAGGTAATTATTATAAAGATAAAGACAAACTTTTTTATTTAGAATTAAATAACAGCAACTATAATGTAAATCATTATTTCAGAGGAAGAATAAAAAGAAATGATATTATTTACAGAATGAAGAATTATAAGGATATAGATAATAAATTTTATTATTTAGAGATTGAAAAGAAATTAAAAAACAATGACAAATTCAAAACAGGTATTTATTCAAAAGATAATAATAGTATAGAAAAGAAGTATTTTCGATATATAAATGATAAAATAAATGAAAAGGTTACTTATGGATATAGTATTAAAAATACTGATTATTATAAAAGGGAAAACATTGTATATACAAAACAATATATCAAAAACAATAATTCAATGTTAAGATTTAATTATGAAATTAATAATTATTTTAATAAAAATAATAAAAAAATTCTAAAAACTAAATATGAAAAAGATAATTACAGAATAAATCTCATATTTAATAATATTTTTATAGATAATAAAATCAAATTTAAAATAAGTAAATCTATTAAAAGAAATCGATTGAGGACTTTAGCAGTTGTTGATAACTATAATGGGTTAAGGATTGGATTGGAAAATAAGTTTGATTATAAAATTGACAGACAAAAGAAGTTAAAATTTGAAAGTTACCTATCATATAATTTTAAAAAACAAATGGTGAATAGTAATATTCAGTTTGGAGTTTCAATTCCTTTAACATACAAAAACAAAGATAAGAGTTTATTAAAAGTATTGGTTAAAGATAATTGTAAAGATCTATCTGGTATTGTTTTTGATGTAAATGGAAGGAAGATTAAAACAAATAAGAATGGTAAAATTGCTGTACAAATAAATAAAAATATAAAAACAGTTATTAAATTAGTCGATTTAGGAAAATTTAGGGGTAATCATTTTATAAAACCTAAAAAACAAATTATTACAGATAAATATAATGGAAAAGAACTAGAATTTAAGTTAGTCAAATTCACAAATTTAAAAGTTAAGTTTAAAAAAGTTAAAACTTCTATTGAAAAATATATTGATAGTAAAAATAATGAATTGGTATACTTAAGATTATATAATAAGCAAAATGTATATATAAAAAAATATGAAGAAGGAGAAGAAATCAATTTTAATAGGATAAAACCTGGTGATTATAGTTTAGATATTAAAGTTATAAAATCACTATTTGAGTATTCTAAAAAAACACAAGCTATTAAAGTAAATTCTAGTAATAATAGAATTATTATAAAGAAATCCTTAAAGACAATTAATAAAGAAAATAATATATTTAAGGTAAATAATTTGAAAATAAAAAATTAGTGTTGTCAAAACATCCTCCTGGTGCTATAATAAATATATAGTAATAGAACATATGTTCGTGCAAAAGGAGGGATATACTTGGATATTAAAGATCGAGGTAATATTAAATGGACCTCACTTATGCTGGTTGAACATAGAAAGAAACTAGAAGACTTAAAGGAAAGTGAAAATGACAAAAAAAGATTAGAATTAGATGAACAAATATATGAACTTTTTGATTATAAGATAAAATCAGCAATAAAGGAAAAGATTAAAGTTAAAATAACATATTATAATAATAAAGATTATAAAAATATTACTACTTATATAAAAAGATTTGATAAGCAAAGAAATTCATTAAAAATAGAAGAAGGTAGAATATCAGAAATATTATTAAAAGATATTATCGATATCAATCTCTTATCTTAAAAAGGATTTTTAAAATATTTGTTTAATTAAAATATAAATAATGTAAGGAAGGTGATACTCGTGAATAAAAGATTATCAGTTTATGTATTGTTATTTATCTTATTAGCGGGGGTCTCATTAACAGTTAATGCACAGGATATCAATTATCCTGAAGTAGATGGTGTGTTTAATAGTGATGAATATGAAAATACCATGTATGTAGAAGACATTGATATGGAAATTGGCTGGTTAATTAGAGAGGGTAATTTAATATTTGCTGTGAAGTCTTCAGGTAAAGGTTGGGTAGCAGCTGGATTTGATCCCACAACAATGATGAGGAATGCAAATATAATTATTGGGGATGTAAAAGAAGATGGAAGTCTTGTTATAGAAGACCATTTCGGAGTTGCTAATACTGGTCATAGGGCAGATGATGTAAATAATATACTACAGGCAGCAGGAACAGAAAATGAAGAAGGAACAGTGTTAGAGTTTGTAATCCCTTTAAATAGTGGTGATGATATGGATCGCGTTTTAGAAGTCGGACAAGAATATAAGGTAATATTAGCTTATCACATGAGTAATGATAGCTTGAAAATTAGACACAGTAATCGCGGTTCTGTAAATATCACTTTTTAGAGGAGGAAAACTATGCTTTGGTTAAACAACCTCGCCTATACCTATTTAGGTAACTATCCCTTAATAATGTACTTTGGGATTATCACTTATCTGTTACTATTAGTCACGGCTTTAATTCCAAGAATGAATAGATGGGGTTGGACAAGGATCCCAATAAAATATCATATTAGTCTTGCCTATTTAACCGCAGTATTGGCAACAATACACGGTCTTATGGCTATATCCGGCTATATTGGTTAGCCGGGTTATTTTTTTTGTTGATATACGAACATATGTATGTTAATATTTAATTAATCAATAAAATTAAACATATGTTCGGAGTGATTAGATTGAAACCTGTAGATTATGATAGCTTGCCTTCTCATAATATTTTATGTGTTGATATGCAGTCATTTTTTGCCAGTATAGAAGCTGTAGCAAGAGGATTAGATCCAGTAGAAACTCCCTTAGCTGTTTTAGGTGACAAAAAAAGAAATGGTTCTGTTATTCTAGCTGCTTCTCCTGCCTTGAAAAAAAAGTATAGTATAAAAACAGCTGACCGGTTTTATCAAATCCCAGATGATCCTGAAATAAAATTAGTTGAAGCAAGGATGGGACTCTATGTCAGAATTTCTCTTGAGATCACTAAATTATTTAATAAATATGTTCCTTTAAATGCTATACATGTTTATTCAATTGATGAGTCCTGGATTAAATTAGATGGAACTGAAAGACTATTCGGAGATAAATGGAAAGTTTCGAGAATGATAAAAAAAGATCTATTAGAAAACTATGGTCTAAACTGTAGTATGGCTTTAGGACCAAATATGTTCTTATCCAAGGTAGCAATGGATAATGAAGGAAAGAAAAAAGGCTTAGTAGAATGGACTTACCAAGATGTAGAAGATAAACTTTGGCCACTTCCATTAAAAAAATGCTGGGGTATTGGTAGCCAGATCTCACGACATTTTAAAGGTATGGGAGTAAAAACAGTTGGTGATTTAGCCCACTTGCCCTTAGATTATTTGGAAAATAAATTTGGAATTATGGGTACTCAACTGTACTATCATGCTTGGGGAGTAGATCTTTCAACTGTTGAAGGGCATTATCTTGATGAAAGAAAAAACTTGGGAAGAGGAATTACTCTTTACAGTGATTATAAAGATATTAAAAAAATTAAAACAGTTATTTTTGAGTTAGCAGAGGAAGTTGGTAAAAGGGCTCGTAGTCGTAGTTTAACGGGTAAAACGATTAGCCTGGGTTTGATCTATAGTAAGGAAGAATTAGAAAGTGGTTTTCATCGCCAGAAAACTATAGATGTTTATACCAATTTAACAAGTGATATTTATGATACAGCAGTTATTTTACTAAATGAACATTATAGTGGTCAAGCAGTTCGAAAAGTTAGGGTCAGCCTTGGTAATTTTTCTAATAAAGCAAATTTACAGTTAAATATCTTTAATAATAAGGCTGATGAGATTAGATTGATGAAAATAAAAGATAAATTACAGGATAAATATGGATATCAGGCTCTTTATTATGGAAGAAGCTTAAAACCTGGAAGTATTAAGGAAAGAATAAAAACAACAATTGGTGGACACAAAGCATAATTATTGACATATGTTCATTACGGTGTTATAATATCAGTGATAAATAATGAAAAAACAAGGAGCTGATTTTATGAAAATTGCTGTTACAGCAGAAAATAATAATGGATATGAAAGTGAAGTTAATACACATTTTGGTCGTGCACCATATTTTGCAATAGTAGATACAAAAACAGATAAAATTGATTTAATTAAAAATGAAGCTGCTAATGCATCGGGGGGTGCAGGTGTAAGTGCAGCCCAATTGATAGCTGATCGGGGTGTAGAAGTATTGATATCAGGTAGTGTTGGTCCTAAGGCATACAAAGCTTTAACCTCTGGAAACATAGAGATGTATATTATTAATCATGGTACAGTTAGAGAGGCTGTAGAAAACTTCCAAAAGGGTAATCTTTCACAGTTAACCTCTCCTAATGGAACTCCAAGGAAGTAAACAAGTTGAAAATAACTGTATTAAGTGGAAAAGGTGGTACAGGCAAAACAACGGTATCTGTAAATTTAGCCCTCTCTTTAGATAACGTTCAGCTATTAGATGCCGATGTTGAGGAACCAAACTCCCAATATTTTTTACACCCCAATTTTGATAAAGAAGAAAGTATCTACCGAAAGATACCAAAAATAGATCAAGAGAAATGTACATCTTGTCGTAAATGTGTTGATTTTTGTGAATATAATGCTTTAGCTATGATGATTGATGAAGTATTAGTGTTTCCCGAAATTTGTCATAGTTGTGGAGGATGTAAATTAATCTGTCCTGAAAATGCTATAACTGAAACAGATCGTGAGTTAGGTGTTTTAAAACATGCTACAAATAAATACAATGTTGATTTTTGGCAAGGAGAGTTAAACATTGGTGAAGAAAGTTCAGTTCCAGTTATTGAAGCATTAAAGAAAAAAGCAGATCCTAATAAAGATATCATAATAGATGCTCAACCTGGTACAACATGTCCAACTATTGAAGCAGTAGTTGATAGTGATTATGGTATTTTAGTAACTGAACCAACTCCATTTGGTTTAAGTGACCTTAAATTAGCTGCAGAGTTAATGGATGAACTTAAAATACCATATGGTGTAATTATTAATCGTGCTGAAGAAGATAGTAACTATATTATTGAAGAATTTTGTAATGAAAATGATATTGATATTTTACTTAAAATACCTTTTAAAAGAAAATATGCAAAACTATATTCAGAAGGAATTCCTTTTGTATTAAAAGAAAAAGAATTAAAAAATGATTTGCAAAAGGTTTTCAGACAGATAGGAAGTGTTGTAAATGAAGAAAATCACAGTAATTAGTGGTAAAGGTGGTACTGGAAAAACTACAGTAGTTGCTAATTTATCATATTTATTCAATGATTTAGTTTTAGCTGACTGTGATGTTGATGCTCCTAATCTACATCTTTTATTAAATCCTAAAAATGAAGAATCAAAGGTTTTTAAATCAAATAAATTGGCTGTAAAAGATCAAAGCAAATGTATAGATTGTGGTATTTGTTATGATGTATGTAGGTTTAATGCTGTTGATCCAATAAGTTATGATATAGACAGTTATAAATGTGAAGGATGTGGAGTCTGTGTAGCAATGTGTCCTGAAGATGCATTATCTTTAAAACTTTTAGATACTGGAATGATCTATAATTCAACAACTAGATTTGGACCAATGGTTCATGCTAATTTGAAAATTGGATCTGATAATTCAGGTAAGTTAGTTAGTGAAGTAAGAGAAAAAGCTACAAAAAAAGCAGAACAATTAAATAAAGAAGTAGTATTAATCGATGGATCACCAGGTATAGGATGTCCAGTAATTTCATCTATTACAGGTGTAGATCTTGTACTCTTTGTGACTGAACCCTCTAAATCAGGATTTTCTGATCTAAAAAGAGTAGCTCAAGTAATTAAACACTTTAATATACCTGCTTTAGCTGTAATAAACAAATATGATATAAATGAAAAAATAAGTGAAAAAATAGAAGAGTACTTAATAAATGAAGAGATTGAATTAGTTGGAAAAATATCTTTTTCTTCAGATATAGTAGATTATCTTAGAAATGCTGAATTAATTGTTGAAAAAGATAAGGATAATAAGGTTAGTCAAGAAATTAAATCCATTTGGAAAAAAGTAGATAAGAGATTACAAAAACTAAACTGAGGTGATAAATTTATGAAAAAAAGAATTGCAGTACCTACAAATAATGGTAAAGTTGCACAGCATTTTGGTAGATGTCCAGAATATACAATTTGTGAAGTAGAAGATTGTAATATTTTAAATACAGAAGTTATTGAAAATCCCGGACACAGACCAAATTTTTTACCAAATTATTTAAGTGAACAAAATGTTGATATTGTTTTAGCAGGTGGAATGGGACAAAAAGCATTTAAACTTTTCCAACAAAATAACATTGAGGTAGTAACAGGAGCAACAGGAGAAGTTAAAAATAGTGTTAAAGCATATTTAAATAATGAATTAGATACAGATAATGAACTATGTGATCATAGTGATCACGACCATGAACACGGTCATAACCATCACTAATAACATTTTTGATTGAAACTAAAAGAAGAGTTTTTTTAATTAGTTATTGACATATGTTCATAACTAAGTTATAATATATTTAAGATAAACAAAAACAAAAGGAGTGATAAATATGCCAGGTGGAGATAGAAGAGGACCTGCTGGATATGGTCCGAGAACTGGAAGAGGATTAGGATATTGTTCTGGTTATGATTCCCCAGGATTTACTAAACCAGGACCAGGAATGGGACGTGGTTTTAGAAGAGGATTTGGTAGAGGTATGAGAAGAGGATTCAACTTTGGTTTTGCCAGAGGAGGATATGCTCCAAATTATCGTGAAGAAGATTATTCTAAAGAAGATGAAATCAGAGAACTATCTGAATATGCTAAAGATATGAAAAATGAATTAGAAGGAATCTTAAATAGAATAGAAGAACTTAAAGAAGAATAAATTATTATATTTAGATAGATATGATTTTATGAAAAGAAAAATAATATTTAAAAAGCGTGTGATTTCTAATAAAATCACACGCTTTTGCTATTATCTATTAATTATTTGATATTTGCATTATATAATTATTCTATTTAAATCATTATATATATTAAATCTGTTACCTCTTGTAAAACCAACTAAGGTAATATTTTTTTCTCGTGCAATTTCAACTGCTTGAGAAGTGGGAGCTGACCTTGAAATTAAGACAGGTATTTTTTGTTTTAATACTTTAATTATTATTTCAGAAGATATTCTGCCACTTGTTATAATTATCATATTTTGTAAATCCATTTTATTTATATAAGAGTGTCCTATTAATTTATCTATTGTATTATGTCTACCAATATCTTCTATTACTTTTATGATGGAATCTCGGTCTGCAAG
>JBEPXG010000060.1:0-7726 GCA_041642015.1 Halanaerobiales bacterium | reverse complement strand
CATATGCTAAAAGGAGATTTGGGATATTCTTTTATACATAGAACTCCGGTAACACATGTTATTTTAAGCAGACTACCTTGGACATTATTACTTATGGGTCTAACACAACTTTTTACAATGTTTATTGGAGTACCTTTAGGAGTTTTTGCTGGATATAAGAAAGGTTCTATTATAGATCATTTAATAAATGCTTTTACAATTTTTGGAATATCAATATTTATACCCTGGCTTGGAATTACATTATTATACTTTTTCGGATATCAGATTCCGATCTTTCCAATCGGTGGTGCATATACACCAGGGGTTGAGGGTTTTACATTATTTAAAGATGTTGTAATGCACTTAGTTTTACCAGTACTTACTTTAACATTGATCTATTTGGCAAACTATGTGTTATACATGAGATCATCAATGATAGATGTTTTAAGTGAAGACTATATTAGAACTGCACGCTCTAAAGGAGTTAAAGAAAAACAAGTAGTCTGGAAACATGCAGTACGAAATGCTTTAATTCCTACTGTAACAATGGCAGGCCTACTTTTAGGTAGAATGGTTAGTGGAGCTGTTTTGACCGAAACTATCTTTTCATTTCCAGGAGTAGGTAGAATGATTTATGAAGCAGTTGGACAACAGGACTTTCCGGTACTACAAGGTGCTTTTTTGATATTAGCTGTTAGTGTTATTACGATGAATATATTAACTGACTTAGTCTATGCTTATCTCGATCCAAGAGTAAAGTTAAATTAAGTATCTAGGAGGTGGGTTAAAATGGAGACAGATAAACATAAAAAGAAACATAGACAACATGAGACATTATTAAAAAAGATAATAAAAACATTTTTTAAACATAAATTAGGAGTAATAGGTCTATTAGGAGTCATATTGATTGTTATGGTGGCAGTTTTTGCTCCTTTTATAGCAGAACCAGTTTCAGGCTATGGAGACTATAGTAATATACTTAAACCTCCTTCTGGTGAACATCTCTTTGGAACTGATGATATGGGGCTTGATATATATTCTCAAGTAATTTGGGGAACTAGAACTTCCTTACAGGTTGGATTTCTAACTGTACTTATAGCTTTAGTTATTGGAGTACCTGTTGGTTTAATCTCCGGTTATTTTGATGGACTTATATCTTCATTAGCAATGGGTTTAACAGATGTATTTTTAACTTTACCTGTACTCCCGTTAATGATTATTATGGCAGCAGTTATAGGTTCAGATATTAAAAACATTGCACTTGTTATTGGTTTATTTAGTTGGCCTAAGTTGGCTAGAATAACGAGAGCTTCAACCTTATCGGTAAGAAATATGGAGTATATCAATGCAGCTGAAGTACTTGGAGCATCAAATTTTAAGATTATGACTAAACATGTACTTCCAAATGTTAGTGGTCCAATCTTGGTTAATATGACAATCATTATTGCCACTGCTATCTTATCAGAAGCAGGACTATCATTTTTAGGTTTAGGTGATCCGTTAACCTGGAGTTGGGGAAAGATACTGGAAAATGCCCATCAAAGTGGTTCCTTTTTATCTGCTTGGTGGTATTCACTTTTTCCTAGTTTAGCTATTATGTTTTTTGTAATTTCCTTTAACTTTATTGGAATGGGTATTAGAGAAGCACTAAATCCAAAACTAAGGCAAAGGTAGGTAATTAGATGGATAAAATTAAAAAAGAAGTCGAGAGTAGAAAAAATAAAGTAGTAGAGTATCTAAACAAAAAAGGATTTGATGCATTTGTTATCACTAATCCATATAATATATTTTATATGTTAGATTACTTTTTTGTTTCATCAGAAAGACCTGTAGTTTGTATGATCGATAATGAGGGAGAAATAAGTTTAGCTGTACCTTCCTTAGAAGAAGAGGAAGCAAGCAGCCTTGATTCAATAGATAATTTAATAACATATTTTGAATATCCAGGAACTTTTAACCTTGACGAATATATTATTAAAGAATTTAAAAGTACTAATAAAAGTATTGAAAATGTACTTTTTGATAGTTTATCATTTGGAAAATATAATTTTTATCAAGATTATTTAAAACAAATATCTGTAGATAACTATATTTTAAAAATTAGAGAAACAAAATCTGATTTAGAAATTAATTACTTAAAAAAGGCAGCTCAATATGCAGACTTTATTGTTGGATATGGGGCAGAACATGTAGAAGTTGGCAAAAGTGAAATTGAGCTTTTAGATCAAATGACTTCTGCAACTATTGCTAAAATGGTTAAAGAGCTTGATGAAATAATATATGTGCCAGGTGGACCAGCTGGAGGATTAATACCAAGTGGAGAAAGAACTTCTCTACCACATGCCTTACCATCAAATCGCAGATTAAAAAAAGGAGATAACTTAATATTAAGCTGTGGTGCAAATTATAGGGGTTATCGTGTTGAATGTGAGAGGACCTTTATAATTGGTGAACCAAATTCTAAAAAGATAAAGGCTTTTAATGTAATGTCTGAAGCACAGGAACTTGCAATTTCAATGATGAAGCCGGGAATTAAGTGTTCAGAAATTGATAAGGAAGTATTAGGATATATTGAAGATTCAGGATTTGGTGAATATATTAGGCACAGAACAGGTCATGGGAAAGGATTAGAAGAACATGAACCACCCTGGGTTGAAAAAGGTGATGAAACCGTTTTAGAGAAAGGTATGGTTTTATCAAGTGAACCGGGAATATATATTGATGGTTTTGCTGGATTTAGACATTCTGATACAGTAGTTGTAACAGATAATAAACCTTTGGTATTAACTAAGTATAATAAAGAATTAAAAGATATGATCTTATAAGATAAGGAGTTGAGAGCATGGAGTATGACTTAATTATAAAAAATGGATTTATAGTAGATGGAACCGGTAATCCTGGATTTAAAGCAGATCTAGCAGTAATTGAAGATGAAATTAAAAAAATAGCTACTAAAATTGATGCTAAAGCTAAAAGTGTAATTGATGCACAAGGTAAAACTGTAGTTCCTGGATTTATTGATCCTCATGTACATGAAGAACTAGTAGTTTTAGAAAGCGGACTATTTGAAGACTTTTTAAAACAGGGTGTAACTACAATAGTTAATGGAAACTGTGGACACTCAGTTACCCCAGGTGCATCTAAAAATGTTTTTGAATATATGTATAAAAATGGATTGGTATCAACTGAAGCAAAAGAATATTATGCTGAACATAAATGGAGTTCATTAAGTGAATATATAGAACTTGTAAAACAAAAAGGCTTTAATCTTAATATGGGGCTTCTATTAGGACATGGCACAATTCGTTGGTCAGTAATGGGAGGTTCAAAAGATAGAGAACCAACTACTGATGAAACCAAAGAAATTGCTGATATTATTGAAGAAGGACTAAAAGAAGGTGCCTTGGGTATGTCAACTGGTCTTTCATATATACCTAGTAGATATGCTAAGACAGAGGAATTAGTTAAAGCAGCTAAAACTTTGGCTAAATATGACAGTATATATACTTCTCATATAAGATACTATGAAGGTGAAGTTGAAGCGGTAAAAGAAGCTATAGAGATTGGGAAAAAAGCTAATGTAAGAGTCCAGGTTTCTCATTTAACACCTACCGTTCCTGAAGCTTATGATGAAATATTAAAGGCGAGGAATGAAGGTGTAGAAATAGCTGTTGATACAATACCGAAAAGTAGTGGACATTGTACGAGAAAAGATAGAATGTTACAGTTTATTATGGCTTTATCATCTGATTTATTTGAACAGGGTATTGAAGGTGTAAAAAGAGCTTTGAAAGATGAAAAAGGCAGAGAAAAAATACTAAAAGAGGCTGTAATTTTTGGTGATGATCGTTCTAATATTTATGTAATCAATACCAATGATGATAAGCTTGAAGGTAAATCTATAGAAGAGATTGCAAAAGAAAAAGATGAAAATCCAGATGACTTATTATTAGATATGTTAGCAGATGATAATCTTGATTTTACACTTTGGTTGGGAGGTATGAACCGTGATGACTTCCCTGGTACGGAGTATTCAGATAGTGTTAGTGAAAATCCATTAGTAATGGTTGGCTCTGATAGGATATTTGGAGAAACTGATGATCCAGGTGCATGGTATGAACTGTTTAGAAGGGGAGCATTCCCTATATTCTATAAATTAATGACTGATAAGGGGGTGAGGTTAGAAGAGATAATTAGAAGGTTAACTTCACTGCCAGCTCAACAGTTTAGATTAACAAATCGAGGTCTTTTAAAAGAAGGACTTAAAGCTGATCTAGCTGTCATTGATTTTGATAATTATAGTTATCCAAATGAGGATACAATTGATTATAGTAAACCAATAACTTTAGCAAGAGGAGTTGATAATGTAGTAGTAAATGGTATAGTTGTTTTAAATAATGGAGAAGTTAAGAATGTTGGTGCAGGTAAATTTTTAAGTAGAAATGGAAAAGAACTTTAAAAAAGAGTAGGGAGGAATAAAATTATGAAAAAGTATTTATCTTTGTTTTTACTATTAGTTTTATTTACAGCAGTGTTTAGTGGTGTAGTAGTTGCACAAGAAGGAAAATTTGGTGGAACATTAAATATTGGGATAACAACTGATCCGGATTCACTTAATCCCTTTATATCAAATGATAGAATAGGGTCATGGATTTTAAATAATATGTATCCAACCTTAATGGTTATGAACCAAGAAGGAGTTAAAGTACCATATATAGCAGATGAAATTAACACATCTGAAGATGGTACACAAGTTACTGTCAAACTAAAAGAAGGTCTAGAATGGCAGGATGGTACTCCTTTAACTGCAGAAGATGTTAAGTTTACTGGTGAAATTCTTTATGAACAAAAACTACAGTGGCAGGCAGATGTTTTCGATCAAGTAGAAAGTGTTGAAACACCTGATGATTATACAGTTGTATATAACTTAAAACAACCATATCCAGGATTCATTGGTACCTTTGGTTTCTGGCAGAGAATTGTTCCAAAACATATTTTTTCAGAAGTTGAAAATATCCGTGAATTTACTAATGAAAATCCGGTAGGTTTAGGACCATTTAAATTAGTAGACTTCAAAAGAGGTCAATACTATACTTTAGAAAGTGTTGATGAGTGGTTTGACTCACCTGAAGGAAGGCCATATCTTGATAAAGTGATCTTTAGAGTATATCCAGATGTTAATACTATGGTATTAGCCTTACAGAGAGGTGAAATTGATTTAACTGCTAAAGATATACCTCGTTCACAGGCTGCTCAATTAGAGCAGGATCCTGACTTTGAAGTAGTTCAAACACCTAGTTTAGGTTTTGTATATATGGGCTTTAACTTTAATAATAAGTTTTTAGATGATGTTGATTTAAGACAAGCTATTGCAGCTGGTATTGATAGAGAAAAAATAATTGGCATGGCTTTACAGGGTGATGGCCAGTTAATTGATACAGGAGTATCACCTGTATATGAAGATGTTTTAAACCCTGATGCTAAATTACCTGAGTATAGTCCAGAAGCTGCTCAACAAAAATTAGCAGAAGCAGGATATGAAGATACTGATGGTAATGGTATTGTAAATGATCCTGAAAATGGTGAAGATGTAGTATTAGAGATGATTTATGATGGTAATGATGTCTATCTTAAAAAGACAGCTCAAATCTTAGCTGAAAACTATAAAAATATGGGTTTAAGATTAGAATTAAAACCACTTGAAAAATCTACTTATAGTGACTTACTATTTAATCAAAAGAAATTTGATGTTAACTTAGGTGGATGGGGAATCATTGATGAAGCAAGTGATTCAATGTATACACTATATCATTCAACAGCATATCTAAACTTTATGAGTTTAGATTCTGAAAAACTTGATAGTTATATGGAAAATGCTAGATTTTCTGCAAATGAAGAAGTAATGTTAGAAAACTTATATGCATTCCAAGAAGAGTTTATAGAAGAGATGCCTGTAGTAACTTTATATGTACAACAATATAACTTTGCATACAGTAATGACTTTGGTGGATTTGAAGTATATCCTAGTGATCTTAAAGGACTTGTAGATCCACAGAGTTTATCAGGAGTATATAAAAAGTAATATAATAATATTGTTAACTAGCCCCCATCTTAGACCTCCTCCTTGATGGGGGCAAAAATAAAGGAGTTGAAAAAATGGGATTAGACAAAAAATATGATGGATATAAATCTTTCGAATACTTAAAACCAGACTATGACTATCGTTCATTTGAACTTGCAGATCAAAATAAAAGGGTTAAACCATACTTAATACCATTATCCGATGAGGAAGAAAAAAGAACTGAAGAATTAATGAGGGATTCATTAGTTATATCTCTTCATGAACATCCAGTACAGTTTCCTAAAGATATGAGTGAAGTATTTGATTATACTAGAGAAGGAAGACAGTTTACTGCATATGAAGCATTAGCTAATTCTCCATTAGATGCTGTTTTTGACAATTTAATGGATGGTACCTGTGCTATTACTTCAAAACACGGCTGGAAGTGGAATGATGTTCTATACGATCTTGGAATGAGATTAAGTGATATTGCTCATCAGGACTATATAGTTAGGTGTGAGAATGTCGATGATATTATCTCTGCACATGAAAATGGTAGGTTAGCTTTAATACCTACTATGGAGGGTGCAGCCATGATAGAAAACGAACTAGATCGAATAGAAATTCTTTATGGTTATGGAGTAAGACTAATGGGAATCACTTATAGTGAATCCAATGGTCTTGGTTCTGGTCTAAAAGAAAAAAGAGATGGTGGATTAACTGCTTTTGGAGAACAAGCAGTAGAAAGAATGAATAAAATTGGAATGGCTATTGATATTTCACATGTAGGTGACAGAACATGTATGGATGTAATTGAAAAGAGTACCAAACCGGTATTCATTTCTCATGCAGGTGCAAGATCACTTTGGAACAGCAGAAGATTAAAAACAGATGAAGTTATTAAAGCTTGTGCGGATAAAGGTGGAGTAATTGGTATTGAAGCTGCACCTCATACAACACTAACTAAAAATAATACAAACCATTCCATCGATTCATTTATGGAACATTTTGAATATATTAAAGATTTAGTGGGTATTGATTATGTAAGCTTTGGTCCTGATACCTTATATGGTGACCATGTTGGTTTACATCATGCATATGCTCAACATCTTTCCATAAAAGGAACACATGCTGGTGGAGATAAGTTTGATGAAGTAGAATATGTAAAAGGATTAGAAAATCCAACTGAAGCTTCTATAAATATTATACGCTGGCTTGTAAAACATGGTTATACTGATGAAGAAATTAAAAAAGTCATTGGTGGAAACACAATAAGAGCTTTAAGAGAAATTTGGTATTAATATAATATAAATATAAAGTTAGTAAACCCCAGTTAATATTACTGGGGTTTTTTTCATTACTTACTAATAAATAAATCTTCAAACTAGAGTAATTTTATGAATATTTTGTATAAAAATAGATAAATTTTGTAAATTATGATATACTGCTAATAGAATATGTTGATTTTATATAGCAATAAATATCCCCAATTAAATCAAAAAATACTGTACTGGGGTGAGCTAAATGGGTAAAAAACTATTTTATTTTTGGACTGTTGCAGCTTTATTTTTATTATTTTATCAGTCTCAATTATATGGTACTGATACACCATTATTTACTATTATTTGGATAGCTGTAACTTTTTTAGCAGTTTTATTATCAAGTGAGGCTAAGTATGCAGGTTTT
>JBEPXG010000059.1:0-7729 GCA_041642015.1 Halanaerobiales bacterium | reverse complement strand
AGGTGATACAATCCCCGGATTTGTGCCTCTACGCAGCAGTTACAGGATAGAATTACCTTACGGTACCATGCAGGTTCCTGCCCTTTCATTTTTTACCCAGGATTTGAATGCATCTTATTCAACAGAAAGAGCAACACGTGTTGAAGGATCATTACAGGATAGAACCACTACAATTACCGTTACAGCAGAAGATGATACGAGTACATTTGTTTATAATGTAGAATTTTTCGTTGAAAAACCTAAATCTAAAAAAACTTTTAAATATATGATAAAAATTGTTATTATATTTCATAACAATTTATTATAAAAAAACAAAAGAGAATCAATAATAAATATATATAATTTATATTATTCCAAGGTTTAAACTATTGAAAAATAAACTTTATCTATTAAACTTATCTTTTACATTTTTTGAAAAAGAACTGCCTCAGGAGTCAAAAATATATATTGACTCCTTTAGCAGTAACCCTTTTTCATTAAGTATATGCAGTTAATTAACTAGATAGTATAGGTGGAAAAAGTAACTTCACCCTGGTATCTTCCTGCTGGAGCACCAGTAAGTGGAATCCTAAACTGCATATTTATATGAACATTCTGACCGGCTTCATAAGCGCCAATTTCTACTCCATCTTCATTAAGCACATAGTCACCAGCCCAGTCACTATTTAAAGACACTACATTTTCATCATATGAAGATAAACCAGGTTCTTGACTTATAATACCAGCACCCAGTATCTCCAGGTATCTCATCTCAATTAAGAGAGGGTCTTCAAGGCTATCAAAATAGCCCAATCCAGCTGAACTAACTGAAAATCCATATGGAACATTTGCCCATAGATTTGCTGACCAAAGGTCACAAGCATTAATATATGCCCCTACCGCTTGTCCTGTAGCATAACCTACAGCATCCATTTCAATAAATTTCCAATCGGCATCAACTATACCACCCATAGATGGACTAAACAACATCAGATCACTTACTGGAATTTCATTTTCCTCATTTAGAACAGTAAAACCATCATCATTAATTCCACCACCATTACCGAAAATATCCATTGACAACACACTTGGAATTTCAGCAAAAGTGACTATTGTATAATCAATACTCTGATCTAATCTTGTATTTCCAACTGGACCGTCTCCTTTACCGATAAAACCTGTTCTCGGGTATTCCCAGTCTACTTTAATACCCTCTACAGTAATACCAGTACCAACTACTTGACTTTTACCAGCGGTTTGATATTTTAGAGTTTCAAAATTAGAAACCTGCCAGCCATGCAAGGTCCCTACATCTATTTTCCAGTTTTCACCGGTGACTGGGTCAAACCCTGAATTATCAATCCATAACACACTCTGCTCGGCAACAGCAGCAGTAGTGAAACACAAGAGAATCACTAACATTAAATATATATTGATTTTTCTTTTCAAGGTTTTCACTCCCCAGTATCAACTTTATTAACAAAATACATTTTCTGTATTTTTTTGTAAAAAACCGCCACAGGAGAAAAAATATATAATTCAACTCCTGTGGCAGTGATCTTATTTATATATACAGTTAACTAATTAACTAGATTGTATAAGTAGAGAATGTAACTTCACCTTGATATCTGCCTGCAGGAGCACCTGTTACAGGAACTCTAAACTGCATATTGATATGAGAATTTTGTCCAGCGTCATAAGTTCCAATTTCTACTCCATCTTCATCTAGCATGAAGTCGCCAGCCCATTCAGTATTATCAGAAACTATATCTTCTTCATATGGAGGTAATTCAGATAGTTGACTTACAATACCGTTACCTATTCTTTCAAGATATCTCATTTCGATTGTAAGTAAATCTTCTAAACCAGCAAAATTACCTAATCCAGTTGAACTAACAGAAAATCCATAAGGAACATTCGCCCATATATCTGCTGTCCATAGGTCACATGCATTGATATAAGCTCCTACTGCTTCGCCTGTAGCATAATCAATTGCACTTAATTCCATAAATTCCCAATCTGCATTAACGATTCCGCCATAATCAGGATCAAAAATCATGAAATGTGAATTTTGACCAGGAGCTACTTCTCCTTCACCAGCCATATATAAACCATTATTAATATTAACTTCACTGTCATCACCAATACTAATACCTTCAGCATATGCTCCATTACCGAAAACGTTCATTTTTAGAACACAAGGAATTTCAGCATAAGCTACTATTGTATAATCAATAGTTTGATCTAATCTTGTGTCTCCAACTAGATCTTCACCTTTACCAATAAAGCCTGATCCTGGGTATGTCCAGTCTATTTTAATACCATCTACAGTAATACCTGTACCAACTACTGAACTTTTACCAGCTGTCTTATATTCTAATGTTTCAAAGTTAGAATCTGACCAACCTTCAAGAGTACCTACATCTATTAGCCAACCTTCTTCAGTCATAGGATCAACACCGGCATTGTCGGTCCAAAGTAAATGCTCATCAGCCATTACACCAAAACTAAAAGTAAAAAGAAACGCTAAAGCCAAAACTAAAATTGAAAATCTTTTCATTATCCAACACTCTCCTTATAATATTTTTTGAATTATGTCTACACTCTTTCTACCAACCCAACAATTAACATTTAACTAATCCTTGTTATATGCTACTCCCCCCAGGCTCACACCCCCTTTACTAAGATAGATCTTTTCGACTGAATCACCTTGCTATATATAAGAGTTCTCACTCTTACATTTTTTAAAGTAAATCAAAACTGATTTAGTATTTAAAAACTATATAGTCACATATCACTTAAAAAATGAAAAAATATATATTAGAAAGAACTTTTTCTACCTTTACAAACTTAAAAAATATTAAAACTAATTGTGACAAACGAAAACAATTATTTTCTACTAGGTTTATCAGTTTTTAAAAATAAATTATTTTAATCTCTAAACACAATATAACATTTCCAATTTGAATTAGTTTCAAAAAGTTATTGAAAAAATCTCTAAAAATTTACTCCATAAAAAATAAACTCCGGATAAATGGAGTATTAATTAGAAATATATTTTGTTTTTTAAAAACTTATATTTTCTATTCATATTTAAATTTTAAAAGAATTAACTAAAAACCAATTATAAAGAATAGATTACTTCATTTAAGCTTTATATATACTTTAATAACTTTACAGTAATAATTGTAAACATATACTTATACAGCTCACTTGTAACTACTATTGTGAAAAAATGATAGTATAATTTCTATAAATACACACAATAACTTTATCCATCTTTTTTATATTTTTTAATCTATTTACTAAAATATATTAACAATAATTAATAAATTTTTATTGTATAAAAAGAAAGTTCAGATCAAGGATTGTATAAATAGTTTTAAGTAAAGATTATATAAAAAATTTCAATTTTTTAAATAAGCTTTAAGTAAAGTTTTTATCCAAAAATATACATATTTCAAATTAGCAAATATTTACTCTTTACTTATCTAAATCTATACATTATAATAGAAAAAGCTTATGGATTCAAACAAAATGAAAAATATATAATAAGTACTAAATTTTAACAGTTATATATACAGCTCAATTAGATTATTATTCTAATAAACTAAAGTCAATGTTATCGGGATTACTCCTTTCATCCCAAAAATATTAGTACAATATTTACTATCAACTATATGTTGAATAATACAAATATCCTGAAGCTGTCTTAAGGGAGAATTTTCATTATTATTAAATGAAGTATCAAAAAATTATAGTCTCCTTCCGCCATGTTGGTTAACAGGCATAATTAAGAAAAATAAATTGAGTATGATTTAAAACATGAGTTATTGTTGATTTGTTTGTATTTTTACACATGTTTTTTTAAAAAATAGTTAAAATTCTTATTGTAAAAAAATATATTTTATTAACTGTGGTAAGTAAAATATATGAATAAAAAATTAAAGAAAATATAAAGTCTATGTAATTTAAAAGAAAAACTTATAGATTAAAAGATCATAAAATATAGATAAATAGCACAAACTAAAGTATTAAAAAATGGATAAGAAATATCTTTTAATTACTGGTTCTATTATTTAAATACAGAAAAGTAAAAAACTTATGATTCTAAAGATTTAAATGTAAACCAAGAAAGGAGAAATTAAAAGATATTTCTAAATGAACGACTAAACTTCTATAATAATAAAACATAATATATTTATAACCTAAAACTGAATATTGTCTTAAAAAATATACTAGTAAACTTATAACTACAATAATTTTTATTATTCCTGTTAATTTATGCTAAAAGATAAAGACTTTCTTTCAAATAATACTCTTAATAGTGCTCATACTATATTTTTTCACCTTAATTGTGTGAAAATTTAAAAAATTTGTAAAAAATTAATTAAACAGGAGGAAATTTACATTGCATAAAAATAAGTATTTAATTGTATTAATTTTAACATTAATGGTAATATCTTTCTCTCTATTTCTTACTGGTTGTGATAATAATCAGACTAGTTCTTTAATAGAGGAATCATACACAGCTGCTGGAACTGTAAAAGACACTGAAGGAAATGGTATAGAAGAAGTAACAATTAATTTTAGTAATCATGGAACAGCAAAAACTAATAGTAATGGTGAATGGCAAAAAATTGGATTAACTGGAAAAGTAAAGATTAATCTAGCTAAAGATGGGTATAGTTTCAAACCTGAAAGTTTGGAATTATCAGAACCAAAAACAAATATTGAAGTAACCGCTGAAAAAAAAGATTATACCCTAAATATAGATGTTAATGGTAATGGTTCTGTTAAAAATAGTCCATCTGGTACAACTTTTGGAGCTGGAAAAGAAGTGGAACTTACAGCAATAGCTGATACCGGCTCAAAATTTGATCATTGGGCAGGCGATTTGACAGGTAATAATAATCCTAGTACAGTAACAATAGATAATAATAAATCTATCACTGCTGTATTTGTTAAAAAAGATTATTCATTAGAAACTAATACTGTTGGTGAAGGGGCTATAAGTGAAAGAAAATTTTCAACAAATGAGATTGAATTAATAGCTAATCCCAGTACAGGTTGGAAATTTGACCACTGGGAAGGTGATTTAACAGGCAATAATAATCCTGAAACTATTACTGTTAACAATTCCAAAACAGTAACTGCTGTATTTATAAAAAAAGAATATTCACTAAGTATAAATACAAAAGGTAGTGGAAGTGTTACTAAAAGTCCTAAAACAACAGTTTATAAATATGGTGAAAAAGTTCAACTAAATGCTGCTGCTGATGCAAACTGGTATTTTAACCAGTGGACAGGAGATTTAACAGGCACTAATAATCCTGCTATAATAACAATAGATAGTAATAAATCAATAACAGCTGTATTTTCTGAACAAAGTAGTGAAGAAAATACATTTACTTTAAATGTTGGTGAAGCAGGCAGTGTAATAATTACTGAACCTAATGGTGATAAAGTTACAGTAAATGAAAATGAAACATATAATTTTAGTGCACAAAGGGCAGCCACTTTAAGTCTTTCAGCTAATCCTCAAGATGCTAGATATAAATTCGCAAATTGGAGTGGTGATTATTCAAGCACAAATTCATCTGTAGATATTACAGTTGATAATGATATGCTTGTAAATGCCAACTTTAAAGGGAATGTCTTTAAATTAATAAATTCCTGGGGAGAAAACTGGGGACCAAATCGAGATGGTAGCCTTTATATCACCTATGATGCTGCTAAACAGGTAAATTTAAAAGCTTGGGTTATAGGTAAACGTAGTAATTATCAGGCAGAAGCCCTTGCATTATTTGATGTTGAAGGTAATAACAGAAACCAATGGAAATTTATAATTCAAACCAATAATTCTGAAAAATCATTTTATCCTGATGGACAGTATCTAAAAAGTGGTGGTGGAGCTTTCCCATCAAATAAAATTGCTCTTGATATAACAGAGTTATTACCATTTGATGGTGATGTAACACTTAAAGTCATAAATAACTCTTCTAGTAGTGGTAAAGTTGAATCTTTTTCTATAGAAGTCAATGGTAAAAAATATGATTCCAATACTTCTAACTTAACAATAAATGCTAATAGTACTGAAACTATAACTATTAACAATGTTTTAGCAAACACATCAACTTTTGCTATGCAGTCATCAGATGACATGTTGGAATCTGTAGCAAGAGAAATAAAAAATTCTGATATAGAGGCTTATTTGAGTAGCAATAAAAGTGCTAAAAATGGTAATAAGATGGTCGGTGGACATGGAACCGGTTGGAAAAACCTTACTAGAGAAGAATGGCAGAAAGCTAAAGAAAACGGGACTATCAAAGTATTAGATTCTCAAGATGTTGTTGGACGTTTAAAGACAACATCTGAAAAAGTAGGAGCTATTCAAAAAATTGACTATTCACAATCTAAGTATTTTCCACCAGTTAGATCACAGGGTTCTGAAGGCTCCTGTGCTGCTTGGTCAATCGGTTATTATATTAAAAGCTACTATGAAGCTCAAGATCATGGATGGGATTTAAGTAATGGTGATAACAGTAAGATTATGAGTCCAGAGTTCGTTTATCATTTAGTTAATGGTGGAGTTGATGGAGGTTCATACTTTACTGATAATACAAGAGTAATTGAAAATATCGGTATATCAACCTGGGCAAGTATGCCTTATGATGATCGTGATCATACAAGTTGGCCTTCTGAATCAGCTTTCAGAGAGGCTGGTAATTATAGATCAGCACTTTACAATGGTTCCACAGGATACTATATATCCATAAACGATGATTCTGATGTTAAAGCAATTCAATCTATCCTAAATAGTGGATATCTAGTAACAATAGCAATAGATGCAGATAAATATACTTATTTAACAGAAAATGGAGTATGGACTAAAGATAACTATAATTATGTAAATACAAATCATGCGAATACAATTGTAGGATATTATGAATAAAACTGAATTGTCCAATAAGAAAGAGGTGTCTTATGAATAAAAAATTAAACTTCTTCTTGGTTATATTTTTATTTGTATCACTATTTTTTTCATATACAGTTATAGCAGACAATTTACAAGAGAAAGTTATTATAAACGGTAACTATACTACTATTACCTTAAATCAAGAAATAGGTAAAGATATAGGATGGGAATATGAAATAGAAGATAAAAATATTGTAGAAATTGCAAAAAAAAGCTATATAAATAAAATGAAAACTACAGATGACAATTCACTAAAAGATATATCTACATGGTATATTAAAGGTATATCTACTGGAAAAACAATAATTAAATTTAATCTGATGGATAAGAAAACAGATCAAATACTCAATACCATTAAATACTGTATCAGAGTAAAACCAAATAAAATCCAGGTTATAAAAGGAAACCTAATTGAAATTAGTTTAACAGAAAATCATTCAACTGGTTTTACCTGGCATGTAAATAAAAAAGATAATAATATTGTTAAAATTCATCATGATATATTTATAAAACCAGAAACTGAACCAGGATTTGTTGGAAAAAGTGGTATTCATTATTGGTATATACAAGGTTTAAATAAAGGAGAAACTGAGTTGATATTTGATTTATATCAAGACTGGAATAAAGAAAGTATTAAAAGAACAAAAAAATATATAATTGAAGTAAAATAGTTTGAAAATATTAACTATATTCCATATTTATGATGGGATGAGGGATAACATCTCTTATCCCATTTTTTATTTATAATAATTAAAATTCATGAAATAAAAA
>JBEPXG010000058.1:0-7778 GCA_041642015.1 Halanaerobiales bacterium | reverse complement strand
TAATAACCAAGGAATAGCATAATAAAATTACCTACTAGAATTGCCCCCATAAAGGCATATACTATATTTGCATTTTGTGCAAACAATCTTGGTCCTGGGTTCAATCCTTGTATCAATAAACCACCTCTTAAAACTGCTGTAACCCCATTACCCGGTACTCCTAGGGTTAACAAAGGAATTAACGATCCTCCAGTAACACCATTATTTGCAGCTTCAGAAGCTGCAACTCCTTCACTGAATCCAGTTCCGTATTTTTCAGGATGTTTTGACCACCTTTTGCCTTCATTATAACCCACATAAGAAGCTATATTTGCACCTGCACCAGGAATAATACCAATTAATGTTCCCAAAATACCTGATCTTATGTATGTAGGCCAAATCTTTTTTATTTCACTAAATATTTCTTTTGGAGAAATGATATTATCTCTTTTCATAATACTAAGACCTTTATTTAAATCTCCACTCTCTAACGTTTCTAAAACTTGTGGTATTGAATATAATCCAATCAAAAGAATGATAACCTGTACCCCACTTAGTAAATGGATATTCCCGAAAGTAAATCTAGCTGTTCCTACTAATGGATCCATTCCAATTGTACCAACAAATAGGCCAATTCCAGCTGATATAAAGCCCTTAATCGGATTATCAGCAGATAGTGTAACAATAATTGAAAGGCCAAATAAAGCTACCCAAAAATATTCTGATGGACCAAATTTAAGAGCAATTTTTGCAAGAGGAGGTGAAATAAATAATAAAGCTAAAGCACTTATGACACCACCAGTAACAGAAGAAGTTATAGAAATTTTAAGAGCTTTGTCTGCCTCACCGTTTATCGTCATCGGATATCCATCTAAAGTTGTAGCAACTGAAGCAGGTGTTCCAGGCACTCTAATTAATATTGCAGAAATTGAACCCCCATAAATTGCCCCTATATATATACTCCCTAGTAAAATTAAACCATAGGAAGGTTCCATTGCAAAAGTAATTGGGATTAGTAAAGCAACCCCCATAGTAGCGGATAAACCTGGCATAGCTCCAATAGTTATACCTCCAGCCACCCCAAATATCATAAGAAAAAATCCATAAAGACTAAAAATAACTGAAAACGCTTCTACTAACGAACCCCACATATATTTTCCTCCTTAACTATTTTAAGATAATATTCCCATTGGAAGAGGCACATTTAAGAATAATCTGAATACTAAATATAAAAACATACTAAATGCAAGAGGATAAATAAATAATACTAATTTATTCTTGTATCCAAGTAACATAGAAAGTACAAACAAAAATAATGGTGTAACAATAAAATAACCAACAAGATCAATTAAAATATAATAAATTATAGTAATAAAAATAATCATACCAATTCTTTTCATATCAACATTTCCTTGAGTTTCTTCTTCTTTATATAACTCAAACTGAGCAGAAATAAAAAGGGCAATAGATAATACGATACCACCAATAAAAATCCCTTTACTAAAAGAACCAGCGCCATTTGAATATTGAGATGACATTCTATATCCAGCAATGCTTAGAATGAAAATTACAATAGATGTAATTTTATCTTTTAAGGACATCTTCATCGAAAAGCTTCTCCCCCTTCTATTATGATTATAGCAGGAGAGGTTAACCTCTCCTGCTAAGTTCATATTTAATCAATTACCATTGGAATTTTTCATGTAATGCTTTTATATTACTGTTATATCTATCAACTAGTTTCTGAGCGTCATCCAATACCTGAATATCAAGTGGTTGTTGAGCTTTTGTTGCTTTTTCAACAAATTCAGGATCATTAGCTGCCTTCTTAGCCGCATCTCCTAAAATCTGAACTATTTCATCAGGTGTACCAGGTACACAAGAAATACCACGGCTAGAACCAGATATTACTTCATAACCTTCTTCTCTAAATGTAGGAACTTCAGGTAAATCTCCATATCTTTCTTCAGACATTACACCTAATACTCTCATTTGTCCTGACTCAACGAATTGTACAGCTTCACTTGCATTAATAGCTGAAGCCATAATATGACCACCTAGTAAAGCAGTTCTATTAGGTGCTGCACCTGTAAATGGTACTGCAGTAAATTTGGCACCAGTTCTATCTTGAAGCATTAAAGTAGCTATATAATCATCGCCACCAATTCCTGAGTTACCTATTGTAACTGATCCTGGATTTTCTTCAGCATATGAAATTAATGATTCTAAATCTGGAAATCTATCATCTTCAGCTCTAACCACAATTACACCTGGGTCAGTAACTAAGTTAATTAAAGGAATAAATTCATCAACTTTATATTTTGTCTCTCTCATTAAAGGATTTGAAACCATATGAGGTAAGTTAGTAAAACCAATGGAGTATCCATCAGGTTTTTGTGTATATAACCAAGTGATACCTACCTCTGCATTAGAACCTGGTTTGTTTAAAATCGGAATACTTGTGTCTAATTGTTCTTCGAGAAATGGTGCAAATAATCTCGCTATAACATCTGTTCCTCCACCAGCAGACCAAGGTACCATAAGTGTAATTGGTTTGTTCGGATAATCCTGAGCTAAAACACCACTAGTAAGACTTAAAATCATTAACCCCATAAGTACAAATATCATAATACGTTTCATTAAAAATATTCCTCCCCTTTTTTAAGTTCAGTTTATTAAGTAATTAATATTTTAAAACAATTTCAACTCCTTATATTATTATTTATTCTTAACTTCTCTTGTAGCAACAATATTACAATCAATACCAGCTGGTTTTTTTATTATCACATCTCCTACGCTTATAGGTGCATTAACCTTCAAATCTTCAAATTCTTTCATAATATCCATTACATTTTTTAAAGGGACTGGTTTATTAGATTTTACACTAACAAGAGAAGTATCACCACCTTTTACCATTACAGAAGAAGTTAAAGTCCTCAAAGGATTTTTTATTTCCTGTTCGGCATACTCTTTACCTTTCGGACAAATAGCACCTTCAATTTCTAATAATTCATCACCAGAATATTCTATTAAAATATCACATCCATTAGGACATAAAATACAAGTAATTTCTTTTTCCCTCATTAAATGGCCACCACCTTTATTGATTTTGCTTCAAGTGGTTCAAACTTTTCTTTTTTAATATTTATTTTAATCATTTCAGAAGGATTTACTTTTTTAAATTCCTTCTGAAATATAACTTCCCCTGCACAAGTTACTTTAATCATTTTATCCGTATCAGGTTTTTTTACTCTCATTGAAAAAATTTGATCTTTTTCTTTAGAAATAACTTGTGGTATCACATAATTTATGCCTTGGCCAGGTTCTACAAAAAGATTTTCTTTTTTCCATTTTTCTCCACTATTTATATATTCAACAGCTGCCTTGCCAGCCTTCTCTGCTTCGTCAGAAACATAATCAACTAAATCATGGATATGAAGCACATTTCCACAAGAAAAAATACCTTCAACATTTGTTTCTAAATTATCCTTAACCAAAGCTCCGCCAGTTATATCATCTAATTGAACATTAGCTTGTTTAGATAACTCATTTTCTGGGATCAATCCAACCGAAAGTATCAGAGTATCACAATTAATATCGAATTCTGTTCCTGAAATTGGCTGTAATTTTTCATCTACTTCTGCTACTGTAACAGTTTCTAATCTATAATCACCCTTTACGTCTACAACTGTATGACTCAATTTCAAAGGAATATCATAATCAACTAAACATTGATTTATATTTCTTTTTAATCCACTCGAATATGGCATGATCTCTAGCACTGCTTTAACATTAGCACCTTCCAATGTCAATCTTCTAGCCATTATTAACCCTATATCACCTGAACCTAAAATCACAATATTTTCTCCGACCTTTATGTTGTGCAGGTTCATTAGATTTTGAGTTAAACCAGCAGTATATATACCAGCTAGTCTATCTCCTGGTAAACTGATCCCTCCAGAAGTTCTTTCTCTACTTCCCATTGCTAAAATAACTGCTTCTGCTTTGATTTCCATAATTCCCTTTTCTTGATTTATTGCTTTTATGTATTTATCATTAGTTAGTAAAGTTACTATTGTATTTGTTAGAAGCTCTATATTTTTTTCTCTAACTTTTTCTATGTATCTATAAGCATATTCCGGACCAGTTAAAACTTCTCTAAATTTATGAAGTCCGAAACCATCATGAATACATTGTTTTAAAATACCACCTGGCTTATTTTCTCTTTCAATAATTAATATGTCTCTAAGTCCTTCTTTATAAGCAGAAAGGGCAGCTGCAAGTCCAGCAGGTCCAGCTCCGATTATAACTAGTTCTTTATTAATCATATCTTATCCCCATCCCTTTGCTTGTCCAGAAAATAAATTCGAATTATTACTATCAAATTTTAAATCTTTGATATCAAGGTTTAATTCTTCTTGCATGATCTTAATTATACGGGCAATACAATAACCACCTTGACATCTTCCCATTGTCGCTCTAGCTCTATATTTTATCCCTTTTAAATTTTTAACACCAAGAGGATTATTTAATGCATCTATTATTTCTTGTTTAGTTACGTTTTCACATCTACAAACAATTTCTCGATAATTAGGATTTGAATCAGTAAGTTCTTTTTGTTTTTGAAGAGATAACTTATCAAACTTTGTAATACCTTCCCTCTTACCATTAAAATCTCCATCTTTTTGTAAATTTTCCATTTTATCTATAATTTCCACTACATATTTCGCAATACCAGGAGCAGATGTTAATCCGGGTGATTCAATTCCTATAAGGTTAATAAAGTTATCATAATTTGGGCTTTTTTCTATTACAAAATCTGTGAAACCTCCTATTTCGGGAGGCACAATTTTACTTCTGATGCCAGAATAACTTCTGATAACTAAATCACGATTAATTGCCGGTAAAAAATTCTTGGCCTCTTTGATCAATTGATCCATAACTTCTTTTGTAGTAGCTTCATTTTGAACATCATCGATATACTCATTACTGGGTCCTATTAATATATTCCCATCAACTGTAGGAGTTAAATGTATACCATATCCACCAGCATTTTCAGGTGGAACTGGATATACTAATCTTGAAATAAGATCGGAAGCATTTTTATCTAATACATAATATTCTCCTCTACATGGATATATTTTATATCTATCTTCCCCTGAAAATGAGGCAATAAAATCAGAATACAATCCTGCTGAATTTATGATATATTTAGTCTTAAATGAACCATTATTAGTCTTTATTATAAATTTTGAATTATTTTTCTCAATTTTTAACACTTCAGTATTCAGTTTGATATCTACTCCATTTTCGTGAGCATTTTCTGCATATGCAATGGTTAATTCATATGGACTGGTGATTGCACTATTTGGTGAATACATAGCTGCAACTCCATCAATAAATGGTTCTTTATCTTTTATAAAATCTTTCCCTACTATATGTAATTCTGCTCCATTTTTTGAACCTACATACTGCATATTATATAAATCTGCTACTTGTTTTTTATTTTGTGCTACTACTAATTTTCCAACTCTTTCAAAAGGAACATCAAGTTCTTCACACACTTCTTCGAAATGGCTGTTACCATACATACAGACATCAGCTTTAAGAGAACCTACAGGTGCGGTAAAGCCTGAATGTACAACTCCGCTATTACTATTACTGGCGCCTAATCCAACATCACTTTCTTTTTCAATCAAGCCAATACCAGCTTTATATTTACTAAGTTCTCTAGCTATTGCTGTTCCAACAATACCGCCGCCGATCACTACAATATCAAAATTTTTCCTTCCCAAAAAAATCACTCACTTTCTTTTTCTCATATGTAATACAAGATAAGATATTATCTTTTTAAGAATTGTTTGAATTTTTATACTATTTGATTATTATCATATCGTATTTATTCAAAAAAATCTTTCCGGATATTGCTCTATATTTACACATACAACATATCTTGTTATATTATTATTATATTTTGGAGGATTATTAGTTTTTGTCAAGAAAGAATTAAATAGGAGAATAGAAATAAATGAAAGGAAAAAAACTATATGAAAAAAGTTGAAAAAAATTATCAGTTAAATAAAAGTTTTTTTATAGAAGATGTAAATATTAACCATCGCAAAAAATCTACAACAATCAAAAAAAGGGTTCATTATCATGACGCTTATGAAATTCTTATTCAAAATAGTGGGACAGGAGAATTTTTTATTAAGGATAATAACTATTCTATGAAACCCCAAAGTCTTTTTGTAATTGATAAATATGAAATACACCGTACAATTGTAAAAAAAGAGTTGAAAAACTATGACCGCTTTATAATTCAAATCAATCCTGATTATCTAAATAGTTATTTTAACTACTTAAAAAGTGATTTTCAACCACAAGATATTTTTAAGAAAAAAATCAAATTTATAAAATTAAAGAATCATGATCATAAACAAATTAAATATATAGCAGAAAAATTAATATTAGAACAAACAAAAAAAGAAAAAGGATACCAATCAATAATAAATGCTTATCTATTAGAATTATTAGTAATAATTTTAAGACTAATGGAAAATAATAAATATGAACAAATCGCTAGTAATAGCGAGAAAAGACTACAAAAAATAGTAGAATACATTCAAAAAAATTACATGAACAAAATTACTCTTCAAAAGATTGCAGATGAATTTTATATAAGCAAATATTATCTGAGCCATTTTTTCAAAGATAAAACTGGTTTTACGGTAATTGAATATATTAATAAGAAGAGAATTATTGAAGCACAGAAGCTTATAAGTAATACAAAATTAAATATTACTGACATAGCAATGAAGGTTGGTTTTAACACACTAACTCACTTTGAAAGAACATTTAAAGAAAATAATGGAGTCACTCCGAGCGATTACAGAGAACTGACCTAAACCTTATTCTCATTATAAATATTAATAAAAGTACTCTTTTTAATTATAAAAAACTCTGTGATTATAATTGACTAATCTAATAGAGCTGAGTATCATTTTTTATATTTTCACACTATCCTATAATTATGATATTATCATTTTAGTTAAAATTAACCTGACGTTTGATATAACTCTTCATACTTAGTAAAAAAATAATAACTAATTGTAATGACAACTAATGATGTAACACCTAAAAAAAGCCAGCTGTATCTATAGGTATTAAATATATCTGCTATATATCCAAATAAAGGTGGACCAGATAATATACCAATCCTAATAAAAAAAAGTGATACACCTGTAGCCAAACCGGCATCATCTTTACCTACCTGACTTGATATAGAAGAAAAATATAAACCGTGCCATCCTCGTCCTGACCCTCCCAATAAAAAGGCCATTATTAAGACAAATGTAAATAAAAAAGAAATATTATTAAAATAATAAAGTGAAAAAGAAGCCAAACTAATTATTAGTCCGATTAATAAAAAACCATTTCTTTTTATATCATTTAACAATTTATCATTTAATAAACCCCATAAAGGTCTTCCAACCATACTTCCAATTTGTAAAAACATAAAACCAATTCCTGCCATCACTTTAGATAGATTGTAATCTGTTACTAAAAATATAGCAAAATGTGTTACTATTACCCCAGATGCTACTCCAAAAAAAGTTCCTAAAAAACATAATATTAATATATATTTATTTTTTAATATTATTGATATCTCATTAAAAATAATAAATATATTTTGCTTATTTTTAGTAGTAGTTTTGCTTTTACTTGGTTTATCAATATAATATAATTTAAATAAAAGAGAACTTACAAAGAATAAAAGCCCCATTACTATAGTTCCAGAT
>JBEPXG010000057.1:0-7815 GCA_041642015.1 Halanaerobiales bacterium | reverse complement strand
TTTCATATCATCCTTACTAAAAGAACTTGGTAAAAGTTCATCATTTGTTTTTATAATTTCATTTTTATCTTTTGTCATCATAATTACCTCTAAATCTTGGTTGAATTCATTAATTACTTGCCTACACGACCCACATGGAGAAACTGGATTGTTAGTTTTGGTTAATATTAATATAGCTTCAAAATCTCTATAACCTTCAGAAACAGCTTTAAATATTGCAGTTCTTTCAGCACACATTGTTGCTCCATATGCAGCATTTTCAATATTTACTCCTGTAAATATTTTGCCTTCTTTAGTCAACAAAGCAGCAGCTAATGGAAAATTAGAATAAGGTACATAAGCATTTATAATAACTTCTTTTGCCGCATTATAAAGTTTTTCTTTTTTTTCTTCGTTAATCATATTTATTCACTTTCCTTATATGAAATTTTTGTATTAGTAGGAACAATTTGAATCCAGGTATTTCCCGGATTAACTTTTATTAGTGAATTGTCATTATTATAATATTTAGTAAGACCATTTTCTGTTTTTTTCCAATAACCCTCAGTAACGAGACCATTTCTAAAGTATAATGCTTTGTTTTCTCCAGTTATATCCATTGTTAATCTACCTTCATTATCCTTAACTTTAGTTTTAACAAATTGTACAATAATATTCTTTACTTTTATTTGAGCCCCATTTTCACTAATATGAGGTTTCTTTTCTTCATTTAAAAATCTTAAATATGAATTATCTTGATTGTTATATTCGTAAATAACTTTATAATTGCCCCAATAATCTATATCAATTGATTCTGCTTTTTGTTTTACATTAGATATAATCATAATTTCTTCAAAATTAAAACGATTTTCATATTCAACACCTAGCATGTCATTTAGATATTCGTTTATTCTATATTCACTTGTATATAAATTATGGGGAGAAGGTTTATGATTACTCCTCCAGTAATATTTCCCATTATATATCTGATCTAAATTAGGGGGGTTATCATCTTGCAACAATGCAAAACCATCTGGACTTGCTCCTGCATGTAAAAGTAATGCTTCATATTCTTTTGCAATATTAATCATATATGGTCTTAAACTTCTTATTGGTCCAATTTTATCCGGAATGTCTGCCCAATATAAAGCTAAAAATCTTGTTATACCACCTTCAACAAGAAATTCATAGACAATTGGTGCATCATTTAGTCCTGCTTGTGGTCTTGCTTGAGGCGTGTTTTCTATACTAACCATTACTGCTCGATGAAGTATATTTTCTTTAATTGGAAGATGACTAAACTTAGAAGTGATAATTTCTTCTTTTTTAGTTATGTCATCAGAACTATCATCACTCTTTTGATCTTTAATATCACTTTCAGTTTTTTCTTTTTTATTTACTAAATCTTTTTCATTAGAATCCTCTTCTTTATCATCAGCTTTACTATCTTTAGAATCTTCTTGTGTTATATTTTCATCAACATCTGGATTATCCTGAAAATTACCTCTTAAAAATATCGCAGATACTCCAACTATAATTAATAATATAACAAGACCATATAATAAACCCTTCTTCATTTTCACACCTCGACAATTCAAAAATTTATATTATATTTAGATATTTTTAATTGGTTCTGTTGTATATATTCTAAGTTTTTGTATTCTATGTTCATCAATTTTCTCGATTTCAATAGTAATACCATCTAGTTCTATTACTTCTTTTTCCTCAGGCAAATAACCTAATTTATGAAGAACAAAACCAGAAATTGTTTCATAACTTTCTTCATCTAATAATGGTATTGGTAAAATTTCATTTAAATCATCTAAATCTACTCTTGCATCTACCAATATTTCTTTATTATTTATTAAGTTAATTTGCTTATCTTCTAAATCAAACTCATCCTGTATATCTCCAACAATTTCTTCTAATAAATCTTCTATAGTAATAAGACCAGAAGTACCTCCATATTCATCTAAAATAACTGCCATATGTTCTCTTCTGTTTTGCATTTCTTTTAACAATTTGTTAATTTGTTTACTTTCTGGTATAAAATATATCGGTTTTATTAAATCTTCTAAAGTAAGGTTTTCTTTACCTTTTTGCAATAACTGTAATAGATCTTTTACATAAATTAATCCAATAATATCATCAATACTTTCTTCAAAAACTGGAATTCTAGAATGACCTTTTTCAACTGCTAAATCTACTATTTCTTCAATGCTTGATTCCTTACTTACACATACCATATCAATACGAGGAACCATAATTTCTTTTACTACTATATCATCAAATTCAAAAACACTTTGAATCATTTCTTTTTCACTTTCTTTAATTGCACCTTCTTCTTCACTAACATTTACAAATCTTCTAACCTCTTCTTCACTAATAAAAGCAGAAGATATCATTTTATCTTGACCAATTAACTTTTTGATTAAGATAGTGAAAAATAAAATAATAGGATATAACAATTTTTCTAACCATAGTAGTATTACTGAAGCTAGTTTTGCATATTTAATTGGATTATTATTACCAATTGATTTTGGAGTTATTTCACCAAAAACTAATATAACTAATGTAACAACACCAGTAGCAATCCCAACTCCCTTACTACCAAAAATATCAATTGCTATTGAAGTTGCAATGGCAGAAGCTGCAATATTCACTAAATTGTTCCCAATTAATATAGTAGTTAATAATTTTGTTTGATCTTCTAATAATTTGTCCACTCTTTCTGCTTTTTTGTCACCTTCATTGACTAATTCTCTGATCCTTACTCTGTTTGCTGACATAAATGCAGTTTCAGAACCTGAAAAAAATCCAGATAGGATCAGTAAAAAAATAAAGCCAATTAGATTAATAACCATTCTTAAATGCCCTCCAGTTCAAGATCCAATTACAATAATTCAAATTAGACTACCTTTTAATTTCTAATTCTTTTAATATTCTTTCTTCCTTTTTTCTCATCTCTTTTTTTTCACCTTCAGTTTTATGATCATAACCTAAAAGGTGTAAAATCCCATGTGTAACTAAATAACATATCTCTCTTTTAAAAGAGTGCCCATAATCTTTTGATTGACTTGATGCTCTTTCTGCAGAAATAATAATATCACCTAGTATTTCATCATCCATAGGAAAAGAAAGCACATCAGTAACTTCATTTTTTTTACGAAACTTTTTATTTAATTCCTTTATTTTTTTATTATCTACTAAAGCAATACTGATTTCACCACCATCATAACCTTCCATCTCAGTCGCTTTAGTAATTATATTTTCGAAATCTTTATAAAGGCTTTTATCAATATCAATTTTATCTTGTTGATTGTTAATTTCCATTTTGATCATTTTTATCATCCTTTTTAAACTCTTTTGCTAAATTATCAGGATACTCAATTCTTTTATGATAAATTCCAGTTAGTATTTGTACAAAACTATCTGCAATTTGATCTAACTCATTTAAAGTTAAAGAGGACTCATCTAACTGACCATCATTTAACTTTTCTCTAATTAACTCCTTAACAAATAATTCTATACGATTGTGATTATTCCTGTTAAAGTTTTTAGATCTTACAGCTGCTTCAACTGTATCTGCTAACATTATTAAAGCAGCCTCTTTAGACTGAGGTTTAGGACCATCATATCTAAAGTCACTCTCCTTAATATTGCCATGCTTACTTTTTTCGATTGCTTGTTTATAGAAAAATGATATTAAACCTGTTCCCTGATGTTGTACTATAATATCTTTTATTGCTTTAGGTAAATTATATTTATTAGCCATTTCTAAACCATCTTTTACATGTGATTTTATGATTAGAGAACTTAAGTTAGCTGAAGTCTTCTTGTGAGGATTTTCTCCTCCAAACTGATTATCAGAAAAGAAATACGGTCTTTTTAATTTACCAATATCATGAAAATATGCCCCAACTCTTGTAAGTAAAGAATCTGCTCCAATTTTATCTGCAGCATTTTCGGCTAAATTACCTACTATTATACTGTGATGATATGTTCCAGGAGCTTCCACTAATAATTTTTTTAATAAAGGATGACTAGGATTTGATAATTCCAATAATTTAACAGATGAAGTTAAATCAAATATATTTTCTAAATATGGTAATAGACCATTTGCCAATATTGCTACAAAAATACCATTTAATATTCCCATAGATATTGACCACAGTAATTCAATCCAATTATTAGTTAAATCCATTAAAGTTAATCCAGTAACAAAAATAACTAGGGCAGCACTAACATTAAATCCTGCTTTTATAAGATCACTTCGTTGACTTACATCACTTACACTTATTATACCTACAAGTCCTCCTACAAAGACTGTGGCTGCTGCAACATATAAGTTTCCAAATATCATAGCAACTAAAAAAGCAATAAAAGTTGTTACTACTAATGCTATATTTGTATTAATTAATACAGTTATTAATATTGATGCTATTGCAGCTGGAACTAAGTAAATAATATAACTTGGTTGAAATAAACTTATTATTTTTGCTAAAAGTAATACTAAAATAATTAAAGACTCTATTAATAACAATTTATTAATATTATTCCAGATTTCATTTTCATAATTTTTTATATAATAACCTAAAAGTAAAACTAATACTGTTAAAGTAATTATTACTCCTAATAAATTAACATAATTAATACTAGGTTTTCTTAAACCTAATGCTTCCAAAACACGCATATCATCTTGTGCTACTATATCACCTTTACGAATTATGTTTTCACCTTTTAACACTGTTCTTTCAACAGGTTCTACCTCTCTTAATGCTTCCTGTTGTCGTTGTTCCGTTGCTTCTAAATCTAATATCATATTAGGTTCTACATAGTTAGTAAGAATATTAACAAATAAAAGCCTATATTCCCTTTCAAAACTAGTTTCTAATGCTAGTTGATTGATTCTGTTTCTTGTTTCTATAAGATTTTCAGGAAATATCCTTTCTTGTAAAACTTCTTCCATGATTTCCTTTGAAGTTGATTGTAATGAATTAATTTTATCAATTTCAGACTTTAATAACAAATTTAGATCATTTATACTAATTTCTAATTCATTATTAGTTTTAATTTCATTTAAAAATGTATTATTAATTTGAAAACCTTCAGTGTTTTCTATATTATTTTTAGTATTTAAAACAGTACTAAATAAATTATCTATACCATTTAAAATACTTCTATTTACCGAGGAATCTTCTTCATAAACTTTTGAAGCTGATTCTACAGCAACTTCCTTTAGTTGTTCAGTCTTTTGTTGATCGATAAATGTTACAGTCCTTGGTGCTACAATATCAGTCCTACTAACCTGACCAACCTCTAAATCAATCTGATTAGGAAAAAAGTTAAAGGTTAATATAATTGTAAGGATTATAAAAAAAACAACTAGACTTATTCTTCTTTTGTATACATCATCTAATTTTATATTGAAATCAAACCTTTTATTGAACTTCTTTTTTATCTGCTCAATAATTTGCATAATTATTTCCCACTTTCATACCTCTCATATGCCTTTATAATATCTTTAACAAGATTATGTCTAACTACATCCTGATTAGTAAGATAAACAAATTCAATACCTTTAATATCTTTTAATATCTTTCTTACTTGATTTAAACCAGAATTTGAGCTACGAGGTAAATCAATTTGTGTTATATCTCCAGTTATTACAGCATGAGAATTAAATCCTATTCTTGTTAAAAACATTTTCATCTGTTCTGGAGTAGTATTTTGTGCTTCATCTAATATCACAAAAGAGTCATCTAATGTTCTACCTCTCATATATGCTAAAGGTGCAACTTCAATAATATCTTTTTCTAAATATTGACTGACTTTTTCTGGTCCTAGTATATCATATAAAGCATCATATAATGGTCTTAAATAAGGATCTACCTTATCTTGCATATCTCCAGGTAAAAAGCCAAGCTTTTCTCCTGCTTCAATTGCTGGTCTTGTTAATACAATTCTATTAGCATCTTTATTTAAAAGACTTTTTACAGCCATAACCATTGCTAAATAAGTTTTTCCAGTTCCTGCTGGACCAATAGAAAAAACAATATCATTATTTTTTATTGCCTCAACATAGTATTTTTGTCCGAGAGTTTTTACTTTTATCTTTCTTCCTTTAAAGTTAACCTGTAAAACTTCGTCATAAAGATTGCCTAAATCCATGCTACTATTTTTACTTAATAACTCAACAGCATATTTAACCTGTCGTTTATCAATATTTTTACCCGAATCTGCTAATTTAACCATCTCTTCAATTACTCTTTTGGTTAATTTTACATCATCTTTACTTCCTTCAATTTTAACATTACTACCTCTTGCAATTATTTTAACATCAAGCATTTCTTCTATCACTTTAATATTTCTATCTTTATTACCAAATACATTTCTAGAAACATGATAATCACTTATATCAAAACTATCTTTAACCGGTACCACCGGATCCCTCCTCATAATTTCATTTTTAAACCTACTTTTAATTTATTCAATAGGGAATAAAATATTCCTCCATTATTTGCAAATACTTTTATTTAATATAGCACACTATGAATATTATAACACATATAAGTTTTGAAACAAGTATATTAGATAAATTAAACCAGCCTAAAGCTTATCTATAAAGCAGTGGCTGGTTATTTTAAATATTCTATTTATTTAACACTTATTCTATAATATTGCTAAAATCTGGATTGAAAATATCTTTTGGAAAATATTCTGGTTTTCTAGTAATAGTATGGTTTGTTTTAATAAATCTTACAGTACCTGTTTTACTTCTTAATAGCATGGTATGGGAACTAGCACTATTATGACTATATCTGATTCCCTGTAATAAATCACCATCAGTGATTGCGGTAGCAGAGAAAATAATATCTTCACCTTGAGCAAGATCTTCTGTGAAATACAATTTGTCAACATCATCTATTCCTAAATCTTTTGCCTTTTGATAATCTTGATCATTTCTTGGTTTTAATCTTGCTTGAATTTCGCCACCTAAACATCTTAAAGCAGCAGCAGTTAAAACACCTTCTGTTGCTCCTCCAATACCCATCATCATATCAACGCCAGATTCTGTTAATCCTGTAGCAATTCCTCCTGCGACATCTCCATCACTTATGAGTTTGATTCTGGCACCAATTGACCTTATATCATTAATTAACTTTTTATGTCTTGGACGATCTAAAACAACTATGGTAAGATCTTTTATACTTTTATTTACAGCACCAGCTACAGCTCTTAAATTATCTTCTACTGAAGCATCTAAATTAATTTTTCCTTTAGCTTGAGGACCAACAGCTATTTTTTCCATATATGTATCAGGAGCTTGTAAAAGACTGTATCTTTCTGCAACTACAACAACTGCTAATGCATTTGGCAAACCTTTTGAAACTAAGGTAGTACCTTCAACTGGATCAACTGCAATATCTAATTGCGGTTCTGCTCTTCCATCTCCTATTTCTTCTCCTATATAAAGGTGGGGAGCTTCATCTTTTTCTCCTTCACCAATAACAACTGTACCATTTATCTCCATTGTATCAAATACTCTTCTCATTGTATCAACAGCTGCTCCGTCAACACATTTTTTACAACCCTTCCCCATCCATGGTGCAGCAGCTAAAGCAGCTGATTCACTAACTCTTACAAATTCGAAGCCTAATTGTCTTTTCATTATATATATTTCAACTCCTTAATGATTAATCTATATAGTCTATAAATTCTTTTATTATTGTTGTTTTGCTAATTCTTCCAACAACCTCATTATTATTTTTTATAACTGGTAGAAAATCAATTTTATGATATCTAATTTTTCTTGCAGCATCAATAAATGTACTT
>JBEPXG010000056.1:0-7850 GCA_041642015.1 Halanaerobiales bacterium | reverse complement strand
AAGATTTAAAGACATTAAATAGATATATTACTGATAGAGGTAAAATTGTACCCAGAAGAATTACAGGAAATTGCTCTAAACATCAAAGAGATATAACAAAAGCAGTAAAAAGAGCTAGAAAATTAGCTTTATTACCTTATGTAAAAGAATAAATTAACAATAATTCTGGGAGGTATTATTAAGTAACCTCCCTTTATATTATATTTGTAAAAACCAGTCAGATAATGTTGAGGTGTAATAATAAATGCTAAATCAAAAACTAAAAGATAGTATAAAAGCAGTTATATACCTACTAATTTTAACATTAATAAATATTTATATTCCATTTCTCAGCATTTTAGTTTTAATTGTATGGCCTATTCCAGTTGCGGTTATCACTTTAAAACATGATAGGAATACTGTAGCAGGAGTAATTGCTATTACAGCATTAATTAATGGGCTATTATTTGGTCCAATGTTTGGATTATTAGCTGTAATAGGTTTTGGATTGATAGGTTTTGTAATTGGTAATTGTATTAAAGAAGATATAAAACCTTTAAATACATTAATTTTTACAGTTCTTTCTGTCTTATTATCACATGTTTTGTTAGTATATATATCTAGATATTTACTTGGGGTTAATTTTCAAGCAATTATAAATGAAGTAGGAAATATAATAGGACAATCAAATAACATAGGAAATATGGAAAATATGATAACGAATCAGTTACAGTTATTACAAAGACTATTTCCTTCATTGATAGCAATATCTGCTATTGTTACAGGTAGTTTAAATTACTATGTAACTAATTGGTATCTAAAAAAAGCTGGATATGCTAGAGAGATATATAAAAAGATTAAATACTGGTTTTTACCAAGATGGATAATATCAATTGGTATTGTTATATCATTGATATTAAAAAGAAATATAATATTTGTTAATTTAAACATGGTATTATTATTCTTGGTTTTAATACAAGGATATGCCGTTTCTTTATACTTTATTGATAGAAAAACAAATAATTCTATAATTAAAATTATATATACAGCAATTGTCCTATTTGTACCATTGTTTCCCCCAGTTCTAGCATTGGTGGGATTGACTGATTTTTGGTTCGATTTTCGAAAATTAAAAAATAGTACTAAAAAGGATGATTGAAGATAAGGGAGGTTTTAGATAATGGAAATTATTCTTAGAGAAGACGTAGATAAACTAGGTTCTTCTGGAGACATTGTAGAAGTTGCTGATGGCTATGGCAGAAACTATTTAATTCCTAGAGGTTATGCAGTTGAAGCAACTGAATCTCAGAAGAAAAGATTGAAACACGAAATTGAAAGAGCTAAGAAAAGAAAAGCAGAAAGAACAGAGGAAGCACAAGAATTAAAAACAAAACTTGAAGCCGAAAGATTCATTTTCCCTGTTAAAGCAGGAGAAAATGGTAAATTATTTGGATCTGTTACTACTAAAGATATTGGTGAAGCAGCTGCAAATGAAGGTTATGAATTGGATAGAAGAAATATTTCATTAGATGAAAACATAAAAGAACTTGGTGTTCATAAAGTTCCAGTGAAATTATTTGATGACATCTACGCTAATTTAATAATCGAAGTAATTGAAGCAAAAGATGACGATGAAGAATAATATTAGTATAATTTAATTTATCTGATAAGGACTCCCATTATGGGGGTCTTTTTTTATTTTATAAGTAGATTCCTTAATATATATTGACATGATATAATAATAAATGTATAATATGAATATAAAGTCATATGAATAAATAGTCATTCGATTGTAAGAGAGGGGGAAATTAATTGCCCAATAAAACATTTTTTAATCTGGATCAAGAAAAAAGAGATAGAGTTTTAGATTCTGCAATTGATGAATTTGCAAAAAATGGTTATAGCAAAGCAAGTATTACAAGTATTGTTAATAAAGCAGAAATTGCTAAAGGAAGTTTTTATCAATATTTTAAAAATAAGTATGATTTATTTAAATATATAATTGAAATAGCAGTAGAAAGAAAACTTGAGTATATAAATAGGAGTATAAATAGCTATAATAGTGAATTTGATTTTATTGAATATTGGAAAATGTTAAATAAAGCAGGTATAAAATTTGCTAAAGATAATAAAGATTTAGCTACTATATCATTGAGTTTAATTAAAAATAAAGATAAAGAAAAATTTAATGATATTATTACTCAACTAAAGCCACTAAGTGATGAAATGTTTGAAGAACTAATAAAAAAAGCTCAAAGAAAAGGACAAATAAGAAATGATATTAATCAAGAATATATTTCCCACCTATTATATAAATCAAGCTTTTTTATTACAGAGTATTTTTTAGAAGAAGGTAATTTAAATAATTTTGACAATTATTTGCCTATGGTTGATAAGATGATGGAAATAATTAGCTTTGGTATAAAAAAGGAGGTTGACTAAATGGCATTATTAAAATTAGATGATATAAAAAAGGTATATCATCAAGGTAAAATTGATGTTCCAGCCATAAGAGGTATATCTCTTGAAATTGAAAAAGGAGAATTTACTACCATTTTTGGTCCTTCTGGTTCTGGTAAAACCACATTATTAAATATTATTGGTTGTTTAGATAAGCCTAGTAGTGGAGATATAACTTATGATGGCCAGAAAAAACTTTCTGAGTTAAGTAAAAATGAACTTTCTGATTTTCGAAGATATAATCTAGGATTTATTTTTCAAGGTCATAATCTTATTCCCGTTTTAACTGCATTTGAAAATGTTGAATTTGCAATAAGAATAATTGATGAAAATACTAAAAAGGAAAGAAGAAAAAAAGTACTTGATATTTTAGAGTCAGTTGGTTTAAAAGGGTTGGAAAATAGAAAGCCGAATGAGCTTTCCGGTGGACAAAAACAAAGAGTTGCTATTGCAAGAGCATTAGTAAAAAATCCAAAATTAGTTTTAGCTGATGAACCTACAGCAAATTTGGATTCTGAAACTAGCGAAGAAGTCTTGGATATAATGTTAAAAATGAATGAAAAATTAGGTACTACTTTTATATTTTCTACACATGATCCACAAGTTATGAAATATGCTAGAAGATTGATTGAAATTAGAGATGGCAAAGTAACCCATGATGAACAAGGAGAGGATTTGGATGTTCCTCACTAAATTAGCTATTAAAAATTTAACAAGACATAAACGAAGGACTATAATTACTGCTTTAGTAATCTCTTTTGGTATTTTCATCTTTTTGGTATCAGATTCTCTGATGGTTGGAATGAGAGATTTGACATTAAATAATAGTATAAATCTCCAAACTGGTCATCTACAAGTAATGAATGAAGAATATTGGAATGAGAAAGAAGAGTTACCAATGGATAATTTAATTGATCAAAACCCGGTAATTTTAGAGCAGATAAATAATATTATAAATACTGACAATTATACATCCAGACTTCAATTTAGTGCATCTATTAATAATGGTCGTGAAGAATTTCCAATTAATGCTATTGGAATTAATCCAGAAAGGGATAAAAAAGTTTTTAATTTAGAAGAGTATATTTTAGAAGGTGATATGTTTACTGAAGGTCAAAATGTTGTGATTGGAAAAGGATTAGCTAATCTAATGGGATTTAGTGTAGGTGATTATGTCACCTTATTATTCAGAACCAAAGAAGGTACATTTAATACCATAGATGCACAATTAACAGGCATACTTGATGCACCACATCCAGAAATAAATGAATTTCATGTATATCTTCCTTTAGATCTAGCCCAAGATTCATTAAATATTGGTAATAAAGTAAGTAAATACTTATTTAGATTAGATAATAGAGATAACTCTATTGAAATATCAAACAAACTTAATACTTTTTTTAATGATAGAGGTTCAAGCTTACAGGCTTATAATTGGGAACAATTATCTCAAGAGCTATTAGCTATGATTCAACAGGGAAATATTGAAAATTTAGTTATGTTACTTATTATTATAATATTAGCAACTGTTGGTGTTATTAACACTGTTATATTATCTGCGCTGGAAAGATTAGAAGAAATAGGCATGATGAAGGCTTTAGGATTAAAGGTTAGAGAAATAGTATATGTTTTTGTTATTGAATCAGCAGGTATAGGTTTCATTGGTTCTGTCTTTGGAGTACTATTAGGTGGTATAGGAGTATATCTAATGAGTACTTTTGGTATAAGTATATCAACTATGACTGAAGGTCAAACTACTTTCGGTATACCTATTGCCGACAAAATTTATGGCGGTTGGGAAATAAATACATTTATTTTCATATTTTTCTTTGGAATTATAATCTCTATTTTAGCCAGTATTTTACCGGCAATGTGGGGAGCTAAAAAAGATCCAGTAAAGGCAATTTATCATAAATAGGAGGTGTCAGTTAATGAAGTTTTTATTAACACTTGCCGGAAGAAATCTTTTTAGGAACAAAATGCGAACCGTGGTATCAGTAATTGCAATATCAATTGCAGTAATGGTTGTAATTTTTGCTAGAGGTCTTATTATTGGAATGCTTGATTCCTCCTATTCTTTGTATATTCAGTATGATTCTGGACATCTAAAGGTCATAGATGAAACATATGATCAAAAAGAAAAGTTATTATCATTACTACATCCAGTAGATGGTTTTGAAGGTGAAGGTGTTTTGCCAATGGTTGATAAAATAGAATCTGCTGAAGGTGTTAATATAGCAATCCCCAGACTCAAATTTGGAGCAATGGCTAGCCCTGGAGATGAAATTGTACGAATGCTAGGCTGGGGAGTAGATCCTGATAAAGAGTTGAGGTTTACTGATATAGAATCTAATTTTGTTAATGGGAGAATGGTGAAGGCAAATAAAAAAGAAATTGTTTTAGGAAGTGGTTTATTAAATAAATTAAATAAAACTGTGGGTGATAGTTTAACAATTGTATATACGAATTCTTTTGATGCATTTAAAGGTTCTACTTTTGAAATAGTGGGCGAAATTGATCATTACCTTCCATTAATTAATAATAGATTATTTTATATTCCTCTTGATCAAGCACAACGGATCTTAATAATGGGAAATAGTGCTACTGAAATATTAATTAAAGCAGATACAATGAATGAAGCAGATGAAGTTCAACCTAAAATAGAACAAATCATAAACAATAATGATTCTAGAGGGAAATATATTGTACAAACTTGGGATGAAGCTAACCCGATGTTAAAATTATTTAATGTGGCGGAATATATATATAATGTTATCTATATTTTGTTAATCTTATTAGCTTCGATTGTAGTAATAAATACAATGGTAATGATTGTAAAAGAGAGAACTCAAGAAATTGGAATGATGAGGGCACTAGGATTAAAAAGCAAAGAAATATTAACTTTGTTTATTATTGAAGGAACTTTTTTGGGAGTAGTCGGTAGTTTCTTTGGAGCAATTTTTGGAGGTATGTTAACAAAGTATCTATCTATTCATGGAATAGACTATACTCAAGCTGTTGAGGGTATGATGGAAGAATTTTTAATGAATCCTGTGTTATATCCAGTATATAATTTAGAAAATGTTATATTTGGTTTTATATTAGGTTCAATAGTAACTGCTTTAACTTGCATTATACCAGCTAGAAGAGCAGCTAAACTTGAACCACATGATGCTTTAAGGAATATTTAACGGAGGTGTATATAAAATGAAAAAAATTACTTTGTTTTTAATGATAGCTTTAGTTGTATTTTCAACAACGGTTGGAGCTATTACAGCTGAAGAGATTATACAACGTCGTGATGATAATGAGTTTATTAAATCTGCAAGAGTAGAATCTACTATGATAATTAATAATAGTGGCAGAGAGCTAGAAAAAAAGATGGTGTCTTTAATTGAAGGGAATAATGCATTAGCTGAATTTACTAATCCTATGGATAGAGGAACTAAATTTTTAAAAAGAGATGATAATCTATGGATGTTTTTCCCGGATGCCGAAGATATTGTTAAGCTTTCAGGACATATGTTAGAAAGAGGTATGATGGGAAGTGATTTCTCTTATAAAGATATGATGGAATCAGAAAAACTTACCGAACTATATAATTTTGAATTAGTTGGGGAAGAAGAGTATAATGGGAGACCGTGTTATAAGATTGAAGCAACTAAAGTTGAAGGTGCTGAAGTATCTTATTATAAAAGAATTGCCTGGATTGACAAAGAAAGATTTATTGGTCTAAGAGAAGAGCTATATGCTGAAAGTGGACGTCTATTAAAAGAAATTGTTGTTACAAGAACAGAAGAAATTCAAGGAAGATGGTATCCAATGGAATCTATAATGGAAAACAAATTGAGAGAAAATACAAGTACAACATTTATAATAAATTCTATCGAGTTTAATCCCGAAATACCTGAAGGAACTTTTTCATTAGAATCGTTGCAATAAGATATTTTTAAAGGAGGGTTATTATTGTTTTCTAAACGATTAGTATTTCTTATGATAGTGTTTTTACTAATTACTACCACACCATCATTTGCATATCAATTTGGTGGTGAACTCAAAACAGGAGTAAATTCCTTGTTTTATGATAATGCAAATCAAAATTCAATATATGAAAATATAAATTTAGATCTAAATTTTGATAATGCAAACTTTGCTATAACAGCTCAAAATAACTATAATTATTTTAATAAAAATTATGAATTTGATATTTCCTTAAAAAAAGCATATATCAAACATAAATTTAAAGACACTCAAATAATATTAGGTAAACAACCAGTATCATGGTCTTTTGGATCATTAATAAATATGGTTGATTATAGTCTGGGAGCAGAAGCATTAGATGAAGAGACCTCAGCAAAATATGTAAATGCTTTAGAACTAAGATATCCTATTAATTGGTATAGTAGTTTATCATTAATAAGTGAGTTTAATCCTGAGTATGATAAGATAGGTTTTAGGGCAAGGACTTTAATCAAGGATTATGATATAAGTCTAAATTATATAAATAAAGAAGTTAATAAACAGAAGAGTTCAAGAATAGGTCTGTCTTTTAAAGGGGATTTAAAAAATGTTGGACTTTATGGTTCAATATTAAATTTAAACAATAATGCAGAAGATAATGTAAGTACAAATGCTTATATGTTAGGAACAGATTATAGTTATTATTTAAATGAAGGTTATGGTAATAGAGTATATTTCCAAGGTGAATATCATCTTATAGAAAATAATGAAGGTCTTTTAGAGTTAATAAATTCTCTGGGAGGAAATATATCGGGTTCACAAGAACAGCTTTTAAATTTATTTGACTCTGATTATTTAAAAATATTATTGGGGAATGTAAGTTATAGTATTAATGACTTTAGTTCAATAGGAGTATTTACAATAACTTCATTAGATGATGGAAGTACTGCTTTAATACCTAATTATAGTAATCAACTTACTTCAAATACCTCTCTTAATATAAATTTATCTTATCTAAGTGGAGAAGAAAACGACTTTTTTGGTAGAGGTCAAGCACTTCCTAAAGCAGTATTAAATATAGAGTTAAGTTATACTTTTTAATTTATCTTCAAGTTCTTTTTGAGAAAGTTGATTTAAATTATCAAGGAGGGAAAGTATCTTTTCGAAATCTCCTTCAGATATTTTCCCTTCCTTTTTTAATTTCTCATATTTGTTTGTAAATTCATATACTATCTTCAAATCAATATCTTTACTCACCTGGAATCATACCCTCCAAAGATACATTTTCTGGATCCACAAATGCTATGTAATCTTCTTCAAACTTCAGTTTTACTGAACCAGTTTGTCCAGTACGTTGTTTAGCAATAATAATATCAGTATCTTGTTCAGTACCTTCAGCTTCAGCTTTTTCTCTAGCAGCTGCACTTGTATGAGCATGTCTATATAAAAAG
>JBEPXG010000055.1:0-7909 GCA_041642015.1 Halanaerobiales bacterium | reverse complement strand
AATTTCCTTTATTTAATATTAATTAATTAGATATAAAACAAATTCTTTTTATAAATAATATAGATAAAAAAGAAAATTTTTGTTATTATTATGTTAAGTTTTATGACAATTCATAATTATTATATAGGGATTGTAAATAAATTTTTTTAAGTTTAAAATATCTATTGATAATTGAATTTACAGTTTTATTTATATTTTTATATTACTCACTTTTTATATATTTTCTAAAAATGAATGGAGTTGGAAAAATGAATTTTAATTACTTAGATTCACCTTATTCATCAAATCAAAACACTAAGTTTTCAAAAAAAGGAATGGTAGCTACTACTCAACCTCTAGCAGCACAAGCCGGTTTGGATATTTTGAAAAAAGGAGGTAATGCTGTTGATGCAGCTGTAGCAACAGCAGCATGTTTAACTGTAGTAGAACCAACCTCTAATGGTATTGGTGGTGATGCATTTGCAATTGTCTATATTAAGGATAAAATGTATGGGCTAAATGCAAGTGGACATTCTCCAAAATCTATTTCTATTGAAAAAGTTAAAAATAGAGGGCACCAAAAAATGCCTAAAAGAGGTTTTATACCTGTAACTGTTCCAGGTGCTCCATCTGCATGGAGTTCATTAGTAAAAAGATTTGGAAATTTAAAACTTACAGATGTACTTAAACCTGCCATTAAATATGCAACTAATGGTTATCCTGTTTCTCCAACTGTAAGTAAAAATTGGCAAAATGCATTTAATATATATAAAGATAATTTAAAAGGAGAAGAATATCAATCCTGGTTTGATACTTTTACTATTAATGGAAAACCTCCTAAACCAGGTCAAATATGGAATTCTAAAGATCATGCAAAAACTCTTAAATTAATTGCTGAAACTAATGCAGATTCTTTTTATAAAGGTAAATTAGCTGATAAAATAGATTCATTTTTCAAAAGATATAATGGTTTTTTAAATAAAGATGATCTAAAATCTCATTCTGTTAAATGGGTAGATCCAATTTCAATTAATTATCGAGGTTATGATGTTTGGGAACTACCACCTAATGGTCAGGGCTTAGTTGCTTTATTAGCTTTGAAAATATTAAATGGTTTTGAATTCAACTTTAAAGAGACAGCTGAAACCTATCACAAACAGATTGAAGCATTAAAGTTAGCATTTGCTGATGGTAAAAAATATATAACAGACCAAGATAAAATGCAGATAGATATTGATGAAATTTTATCAGAGAACTATACAAAAAATAGAAGAAAATTGATAACTGAAACTGCTTTAAAACCAAAACCAGGAAAACTAAAAAGTAGTGGTACAGTTTATTTATCTGCAGCAGATAAGGATGGAAACATGGTTTCATATATTCAAAGTAACTATATGGGCTTTGGATCAGGACTTGTGGTTCCTAACACAGGTATTGCACTTCAAAATCGCGGTCATAGTTTTTCATTAAATAAAGAAGATCATAACTGTTTAAAACCAAATAAAAGAACTTATCATACAATAATTCCAGGTTTTCTAACTAAAAATAATAAAGCAATCGGTCCCTTCGGTGTTATGGGAGGATTTATGCAGCCCCAAGGACATCTACAAGTACTAATGAACTTAATTGATTTTAACCTAAATCCACAATCTGCCTTAGATGCACCTCGTTGGCAGTGGATTGAAGATAAAAAAATATTGGTTGAATCTGATTTTGACAAAAATATTGCTAGGGATCTAATTCAAAAAGGACATAATATAGAAGTTACACTTGATTCTAACAGTTTCGGGAGAGGTCAAATTATACTTAAAGATTATGAAAATAATACTTATCTAGGTGGAACAGAAAAAAGAGCTGATGGACATATCGCAGTTTATTAATTAATATTAAAGGAGTTGTTTTTAAATGATATATGGAGTTTTTCTTTCAATTTTTGCAGGAATAATGGTTTCTTTACAGGGAATATTTAATACTAGAGCAAGTGAACATATTGGATTATGGCAAACTAATACTTTAGTTCATGGAACAGGTTTTATTTTAGCATTTATTATATTAATTACAGTAAATCAAGTAAATTTATCTACTATAAAAAATGTAGAACCCCACTACTTATTAGGTGGGGTATTTGGAGTACTTATCGTTTTTTCAGTAATGATTGGTATTTCAACCCTAGGGGCAAGTTACTCAATTACAATATTAATTGTGACACAAGTAATTGCAAATGCACTTATTAACTATTTTGGAATATTTGGTGAACATATCATTGTATTTACATGGCCTAAAATATTAGGAATTATCCTAATGGTTGGAGGAATTATGCTTTACCAACTTTCTTAGCCTATTTTGATTAATATTTACGTTCACCTTTAATATATACTTTTTCGACCTCAAGGTCCTTATTTAACAAGGTTAAATCAGCATCATAATTTTCTTTAATTAAACCTTTATAATGATCTATACCTACTAATCGAGCTGGATTAATTGTAGCCATTTTAAAAACAGTATAAAGTTCTAAATCTGTACTGTTATACATATTTTTTACTGCTCTATCTAATGTAAGTGTACTACCGGCTAGTGATCCAGTCTCTATTCTAGCTTCTCCATCTTTTAAAATAACTTTTTGTCCACCTAAGCTATAGGTGCCATCTTTAAGACCATTTGCTCTCATAGAGTCAGTAACTAATATGATTTGATCTGAATCTTTTATTTTAGATACCATATCTAAGATTACTGGACTGAGGTGAATCAAATCTGCTATAAGTTCAACAGTCATATTAGTAGTCAATGCAGCTCCTAAAATGCCAGGTCTCCTATGATGTAATCCAACCATACCATTAAAAAGATGTGTTACATGTGAAAGGCCTGAATTATAAGCTTCAATTGTTTCTTCATAACTAGCTGTTGAATGTCCTACTGATATTTTAATCCCATGTTTTTTCATTTCTTTTATAAACTCTTTTGCTCCTTTTTTTTCTGGAGCAATAGTTATCAATTTAATTATTGATTCAAAACCTTCTAAAAGTTTTAAATCGGGTTCAATAATATTATTTGGATCCTGAGCACCTTTTTTTTCTTCATTTAAAAACGGACCTTCCACATTTGTACCTATAATCTGTGCTCCGTTTAATTCATCATTAATTATTGCTTTGAGATTAGTTAAAGCATCTCTTATTTTATCTCTTTTCATTGTCATTGTTGTTGGCAAAAATGAAGTTACTCCACTTTTAACAATGCTTTCACTAATTGTATTTAAAGCTTCAACTGTTCCATCCATTGTATCTTTCCCCATTGCACCATGTAGGTGTAAATCAATAAAACCGGGTGATAAATAACCACCATTCCCATCTATTATCTCATAATTATTTTTATCAGTATCATTAACTTTATATATTTTTTTTATTTTCTCATCAAAAAGAACTGAAGCCTCTTTTATAATCTTAGTAGGAGTTATAATATTAACATTTTTTATAAGTTTCATTTTTACCACTCCATTCATGATCTTTTTAAATCTGAACAACTTCTATTTGCTTTTTAAATTGATTAACTTTTTCTTTTGTTACTTTTCCAGTTTTCACAAATAAAGTATTCGCGGTTCCACAAGCTAAACCTAATTTTATTGTTTCAATAAGATTATTCTTTTGTAATCCGACTGCACAACCACCTACAAAAGCATCTCCTGAACCAACTGCATTTATTGCATTAACTTCAGGTAGTTGAAAATGATAATATTTATTTTCTATAATTGCAACTGCACCTTCTTTTCCCAAAGTTATCACCGGTAACTTGATTTTCATCTCTTTTATTTTTTCTAATGCTTTAATGTAATCAGAAGGCTTTTGATAGTCTTGGTCAAATAATTCTTTTATTTCATCTTCATTTGGCTTTATCATAAAAGGTCCAGCTTTAATAGCTTCTTTTAAAGACCTTCCACTTGTGTCTAAAATAACTTTTTTATCCATCTTCTTTGCATAAACAACTAATTCATAGTAAAACTCATCATCTAAACCTCTTGGAAGACTTCCTGATAATGTTATAATATCAGCTTTTTTTATAAGCTTTTTATATCTTTTAATAAACCTTTTAATCTCAGGTTTTTTTATCTTAGGGCCTGCTTCTAAAACTTCTGTTGTTGTACTATTTTTTTGATCAGTAATATTAATACAAGTTCTAGTCTCTCCAGATATTTTTACAAACTCATTATTTATTTTATATTTCTTTAATTCATTTTCAATAAATGAACCAGCTAATCCACCTAATAGACCAGTTGTAACAATATCTCCCTTAAGTACTTTTACAACACGAGCTACATTTAGTCCTTTTCCACCTGCTGTTGCTGTATACTCATTTGTTCTATATATATTATTTACAGAAAAATCATCAACTATATATACTTTGTCTTGAGACGGATTCATTGTTACAGAAAGAATCATATTATACCTCCAAATTATCTAATAGGCCATGTACACCACAAATCTTTATCTTTTGTTTTATAACTTCTTTAACAACAGCTTTTCCTTGACCAAGATATTTACGTGGATCATAACCATCTGGATTTTCCTTGAAAAAATCTTTTATTGCTTCAGCCATTGGAACCTTTAGATCTGTAGCAATATTGACTTTAGTTATTCCTCTTTTAATTGTTTCTTTTAAGTCTTTTTCACTAACACCTGAAGCCCCATGTAAAACTAAGGGAACAGAAACTTGTTTTTCTATATCTTCTAAACGTTTAAAGTCTAATTTAGGTTCACCTTTATATACACCATGTGCAGTACCAATTGCAACAGCAAGAGTATCTAATCCAGTATCTTCAGCAAATTTTTTAGCTTCTTCAGGAAGTGTTAAATTATCATTATCACTATCAACACTTAAAACCTCTTCTGTACCTTGAATTTTACCAATTTCTCCTTCTACAGCTACATCAACAGTATTAGCTACTTTAACAACTTCTCTTACAAATGAAACGTTTTCTTTATAATCTAACATTGAACCATCAACCATTACAGAACTATACCCCTCTTTTATACATTTTATAACAGTATTGTAATCTGTACAGTGGTCTAAATGTAAGGCTACTGGCACATCCAATTCCCTAGAAGCTATTTCGACATTAGCAACAATAAAAGGTAGTCCAATATGGTTTATTGTACTTTTAGAAGTCTGAATAATAACTGGTGAATTTGTTTCTGAAGCAGCTTCAACAACTGCTTGCAGCATTTCCAAAGTATGTATATTAAATGCTGGTATAGCGGCTTTTATCTCTTTTGCTTTTTTTATAAATGGTAATGGATTTACAATTGCCATTAACTTTCCCTCCTTATTTTTCTTTCTTCATTTTGTATTTTATCTATTATTTTACCGTAATCTCTCGCTTTTATATTATATTCGTCATCTAATTTCATTGCATAAAGTGCTGCTCCGGTAACAGGTAATAATCTTGGTTTAATTAACTTTACATTTACATCAGTTAAATATTTCTTAAATGGATCTAACACATATTCACCTGCTTTAAATATCCCTCCAGAATATGAAACTAATATTTTATTATCTTCTTTAAAACTCAATTTTTCTATTATAGCTTTTACAGTCAAACTATGTTCATATGCAGCTTCTTTATATAGTTCAATAGCATTTGAATCCCCTTTTTTGGCAGCCTTATATAGAAGGGGTGCTATTGAAGCCACTTTATCTCTTTTCATTTCGAGTTGATTATAAACCACTGTAATAAAATCTAAATCTCTTTTTAACTTAAATTCATCTCTAACTATTTGATAAATAGGTGTTTTTTCTAATCTACCATCTGCTTCTTTACCAAATATGGAAATCAATTTTTTACCTAACCAATAGGCGGATCCTTCATCTCCACAATAATAACCCCAACCACTGGCCCTTGTTGAATTTCCAGTATGGTCTTTACCAAATCCAATAGCTCCAGTACCCCCAACAATATTTATACCGGGTTCACAAGCTAATGAACCTGCCCAACCAGCTTCTACATCATTACCACACTGGAAACTTTTTGAATTTAAGATATCTTCAACTATCTTTACTAATTTAGCTTCATCTTCCTTGTTTTCTCCAAATCCAGGTAATCCCAGAAAAGAATATCTAATTTCATCTATTCTACAGTCATTTAGTTCACAGACTTTTTTTATTCCATTTTTAATAATCTCTTTGAATTTTTCAAACCCCACCTGAATATAATGACAGGATTTCATCTTGGTATAAGAACAAACATTACCACTTTTATCAATTAAAACAAAGGCTGTTTTGGTTCCTCCACCATCTACTCCAAGATAATACATCTACTCACCTCTTTTTATTCCGACCCAGTTAAGATCAACCACTCTATTAGCTGCTTTGATATAGTATTTATAATTATCATCTTCTTTTAGTATTTTTTCATCTAATATTTTTTTATAATATTGCAATGCCTGATCAAATTTATTTAATTTTTCATATATGACAGCTGTATAAAAATATATTTCAGCAAATATATCCTCATATCTTTTCTCCATTTTTAAACATTTATTAACACTTTCTAAAGCTTTTTCAAAATCATTATTTTTCATATTTTGTCTTGTTAAACCTAAATATGTATTTTTATATATCCTTGAATAATCAACAAGATTTTCAGGATCTTCCTCATATATTTTAAAATTTGTTTTTTCTATTAACTTAACAGCTTTTTGATATTTTTCAAGATAATTTAATATATCCACCCTAACTCTAATAGCTGGTTCAGAAATATTATCAATTTGTTCTATTTCTTTTTCTAATTCAATTATTTTATCTTTTAAAGCCAAGTTTTTATATCCATCAAAAAGTAATTTGAAAAAGTCATCATTGTGCGGTCTTTTATTATATCCCATTTCTGCAAGATTAATTGATCTTTGAAAATTGTTCTCAAATTTTTGATAATAATAAGCTAAATTTCTATATAGTACAGAGTAATCAAAATTAATAATTACTAACTCTTCCCAATCAATTATTGCTTTATCATAGTTCTCAGCACGATATTCAATCAAACCATAAAGATATTTAGCATTAATTGATCTGTTCTTTATCTCTTTTAATATCATATAATCAATATCATGGTTTGGAAAAACATAATCCAAACTCATATTATTTATTTTATCAATAAAAACTTCAAGTCCTCTTTTATTTACCTTATCTTTAAAAAATTCAATATAACTTAAAAGTAATTTATCACAGTCATCTATATACTTTTTATATTTTTTTAGAAGCCTAATACAGCTTTCCCAGTCATTAAGCTGAACAAAAAAACTTAATATATTATATACATTTTGTTTTTGTTTAAGTATTATATTTAGATATTTTTCATCATTCTCATTAACAGCTTGCCAATAGTTAGCTAAGTAATCAAATGGATTTTCTTTAATATATTTATCCAAATAATAATTAAAATCTTGTGTTTTATCCATCTCTTTTAATATATATAATTTTAAATAATTGTTTTTGAAATCAAATGAGTAATTATCAATAGCATAATTTAACTTTGATAAAGCATTTGAATACTTTTTATTATATATTAAATAAAGTGCGATAAAGTAAGTAGCTGATGGAAATAGTTTCGAAGAATTAGGTACTTTATAAAAATATTTAACTGCTTTATAATAACTGGTTTGATACCATAATATAAGTCCATATAAATAGTTCAATTCTATATTTTCAGGATTTTTATTAATAATCTTCTCTAAAATTAATTTTGCTTTTTTATATCTTCTTTTCTTTATATAACAATTTGCTTTACCCAAATAAGCTTCTATATATTCAGGATTATCATTTATTATTTTTTCATATATATTGATAGCTTCATTATATCTTCTTTTTTTCTCTGAAAATTCAGCTTGAGAAATTCTAGATATTCTCTTTTCATCTTCACTTATATAAGATTCTTGATCTATCATAT
>JBEPXG010000054.1:0-8035 GCA_041642015.1 Halanaerobiales bacterium | reverse complement strand
CCCTGATATTATTGGAAGTTTTGCCAGCCTAAATGATTTTAGAGTAGTCTTAACAGATAATAGTGGTGAACTGATTGCTTTTAGTACACCTAATATGTTTGGACGCATGAATCATAATATGATGGGTAGAATGATGGGACAACCCAATAATATATTACCACTTGATTCACAAAACTATAATAATATAGAATTGATTAATGCAAACAAAAAAATAGGAAATTTATATTACCAATCTTCTAGAATAAATGAAATATTCTCTAATACAGAAGATATATTTATGGACCAGATTAATAGAGCTATCTATTTAGCAGCATTCATAACAGCTATTTTTGTAATAGGTGTAACATTCTTTTTTAGTAAATATATTACTAATTCTTTAAATAAAATGAGCAAAGTTGTTAAAAAAGTTGCAGATGGAGATTTAAACCAACAAATAAGTATCAAAGGAAATGATGAAGTTGCACAACTAGCAAATTCATTTAACTTAATGGTCAATAAATTAAAGTATTTAGAGAAAATAAGAAGAGAATCAGCTTCAGATCTTGCTCATGAATTAAGAACACCATTAAGTAATATTAAAAATTATATGGAAGCAATTGAGGATAATGTTATACAATGGAACGAAAAAACAGCTCAAGAAATAGATGAAGAGTTAGATAGATTAATAAAGTTGGTTAATAGGTTAAATGATCTAAATGAAGCTGAAACAAAAATATTAAACCTAAATAAAGAAAGTTTTAATTTAAATGATCTGATCAAAAAAAATGTTAGAACATATAAAGTTTCTGCTAATAAGAATGATATTAATATTGATACTCAATTATTAGGTAATGAAATAATATATGCTGATAAAGATGCAATTGAACAAATAATTAGCAATTTGTTATCAAATGCTGTAAAATATTCTTATCAGGGGACAAGTATAAAAATTAAAACTGAAACTATCAAAAATAATTATGTGATTATAATTTCTAATAAGGGTCCTAAAATAAGCCAACAAGATAAAAAACTCATCTTTGAAAGATTTTATAGAGCAGAAAAGTCTAGAAATAGGCAGAATGGTGGGCTTGGAATAGGGTTAACAATTATTAGAAATTTAGTTGAAGCACATAGTGGAAAAGTAGAAGTCTTTAGTAAAAACAATATTAATACCTTTAAAGTATACTTTCCACAGTAAAATATTTAAAAAATAGTTTCTGTTTTACTTGACATTTAAAGGTTCTTATGCTAAGATAATTAATGTTTGACACCATGCGAAAGTGGCGGAATTGGCAGACGCGCTAGATTTAGGATCTAGTGGGCTTCGCTCGTGGGGGTTCGAGTCCCCCCTTTCGCACCATTAATTAAATTACACATTTTAACTAAAACCCCGAATTGGCTATGTCCATATCGGGGCTTATTGACATTGTAAAGAAAAATAATATAATTGTTTGAGATGAAAGGATGATAAATAAGTGGAAGTAAGTAAAAAAGAACTTGAAGGAAATAAGGTTGAATTAAAGGTTGAAATTTCAGCAGATAGAGTGAACGATGCACTAGGACAGGCTTATAAAAAAGTAGTAAAAGACATTGATATTCCTGGATTTAGAAAAGGTAAAGTACCTCGTAAAGTTTTAGAGGCAAGATATGGAAAAGAAATTCTTCATAAAGATGCATTAGATATCTTGATTCCTCAAGCATACACTGAAGCAGTTGAAGAGACAGAAATTGATCCAATTGACCAACCAGATATTAAGGATTTTGATATTGAAGAAGATTCACCATTAACATTTACAGCAGAAGTAGAAGTTAAACCTGAAGTTAAGCTTGGTGAATATAAAGACCTTGGAATTGAAAAAGAAGATTCAGAGGTCAAAGATGAAGAAATTGAAGAAGAAATTGAAAGAGTTAGAAATCAACATGGTCAGTTAGTTGGATCAGATAAAGAGGTAGTTGAAGATGGAGATTTCGTTATAATTGATTTTGAAGGTAAAAAAGATGGCGAAAAATTCCCAGGTGGTTCTGCTGAAGAGTATAGTTTAGAAATAGGTTCAAATACATTTATACCTGGATTCGAAGAACAGTTAGTTGGAGCACAAGTAGGGGAAGAGTTAGAATTAAATGTAACATTCCCGGAAGATTATAATGCTGAAGACTTAGCTGGTGAAGAAGTTGTTTTTGATGTTAAAGTTAAAGAAATAAAAGAAAAAGAACTTCCAGAACTAGATGATGAATTCGCAAAGGAAGTTAGTGATTATGAAACATTTGAAGAATATAGAAACAGTATTGAAGAACGTCTACAAAAAAGTAAAAAAGATAGAACACAAAGAGATTATGAAAATAAATTAATTGAAAAAGCATCAGAAAATGCAGAAATAGATGTACCAAATAAAATGGTTGAAGATGAATTAGATAAAATGTTCCAAAACTTTGCTCAAAGCGTTTCACAACAAGGTATGGACATTGAAGACTATTTAAATTATATTGGTACAGATGAAAGTGGATGGAAAGAACAAAATAGAGAATCTGCAGAAAATAGAACAAGAAGCAATTTGGTTTTAGAAGCAATTGCAGAAAAAGAAGGAATTGAAATAAGTGATGAAGAAATCGAAGAACAAATAAATGAAATTGCAGAAAATAACGATCAAGATCCAGAACAGATAAAAGCATTCTTACAAATGCAGGGTCAGTTAGATAGTCTTAAAGATGGATTGAAAATGCAAAAAACAATTGATTATTTAAAAGAAAATAACTAAATATATTGATTATTTAAGGGGGAATTTAAAAATGAGTGGATTAATCCCTATGGTAGTTGAACAAACTAATCGTGGTGAACGATCTTATGACATATATTCAAGACTATTAAAAGATAGAATAGTATTTTTAGGTAGTCAGGTTACTGATGATATAGCAAATGTAATTATAGCTCAACTATTATTTTTAGAAGCAGAAGACCCAGATAAAGACATTTATCTATATATAAACAGTCCTGGTGGTTCTGTAACAGCAGCATTAGCTATTTATGATACTATGCAGTATATAAAACCTGATGTAGTAACAATTTGTATGGGACAGGCAGCAAGTGCAGGAGCATTATTATTAGCTGCAGGTGCTGAAGATAAAAGATATGCATTACCTTATTCACGTGTAATGATACATCAACCTGCTGGTGGTGTGCAAGGTAAAGCTAGTGATGCAGAAGTTCATATAAATGAATTGATGAGAATCAAAGAAGTTTTAAATGAAATCTTAAGTAAGCATACTAATCAACCTGTTGAAAAGATAAGTGAAGATGTTGAAAAAGATTATTTTATGACCTCTGAAAAAGCTGTTGAATACGGAATTATAGATAAAGTAATTACTAGAAGTGAAATGAAGGATCAACAAAAGTAGAGGTTTATTGAGGTGATTAAATGTATAAATTTGAAGATGAAGATGGACAACTAGAATGTTCATTTTGTGGAAAATCACAAGATGAAGTAAAGAAATTAATAGCAGGTCCAGGTGTATACATTTGTAATGAATGTGTAGACTTATGTAATGATATTCTTGAAGAAGAGTTAAATGTAGATCTGGACTTAAACTTTGATAATATACCAAAACCAAAAGAAATAAAAGATATCCTTGATCAATATGTAATCGGTCAAGATAGAGCAAAAAAGACACTTTCAGTTGCTGTATATAATCATTATAAAAGAATCAATTCTAATATGAAAATTGATGATGTAGAATTACAAAAAAGTAATATATTAATGGTTGGACCAACTGGTTGTGGTAAAACACTACTAGCTCAAACACTTGCCCGTATTTTAGATGTACCATTTGCAATTACAGATGATACATCTCTTACTGAAGCAGGTTATGTTGGTGAAGATGTTGAAAATATTTTATTGAAATTAATTCAGGCAGCTGATTATGATATAGAGAAAGCTGAAAAAGGTATAATTTATGTAGATGAAATAGATAAGTTGGCCAGAAAATCAGAAAACCCATCAATTACAAGAGATGTATCTGGAGAAGGAGTACAACAGGCATTATTAAAGATAATTGAAGGAACAACTGCTAATGTACCTCCAAAAGGTGGAAGAAAACATCCCCATCAACAGTTTATCCAAATTGATACCACAAATATCTTATTTGTTTTTGGAGGATCATTTGATGGACTAGAAAAGATAATTAAATCTAGAGTATCTGAAAAGGTAATGGGTTTTGGTGCTGATATAAAATCTAAAGAAGAAAAAGAGAATATCGGTGAAGTACTAAAACACATTCTACCACAGGATTTACTGCATTATGGACTAATTCCAGAGTTTATAGGAAGAATGCCTGTAATTGCAACATTAAATGAACTCAATGTTGAAGATTTAGTACAGATCTTAACAGAACCTAAAAATGCATTAACTAAACAGTATAAGAAATTTTTCCAAATGGATAATGTAGAGTTAGAGTTTACTGATGGTGCTTTAAAAGCTATTGCTGAAAAAACCTTAGAGGTTAATACTGGTGCCCGTGGTTTAAGATCTGTTGTTGAGGATACAATACTTGAAATCATGTATGATCTTCCTTCACAAAATGATATTAAAAAATGTATTATTGATGAAGGTGTAATAAATAAAAGTAAAGATCCCGAATTAATACGGGAAGAAAAGATAAGTGATAATAAAGAAGAAAGTGCATAAGACCTTAACAGAGATAATAATGAAATCTCATTATTATCTCTTTTTTACTTATACAACGTTTATTTTAACCAAATAATAATATATAATAAAGAAGAAGGTCTTAAATAGAATATATTGGCAAATGAGGTGAAGGTAATGAAAGATTTGGAAAAAATCAAAATCAGTGATGGAGATATTGAAAAAATAGATGATGATAACATGGAATTACCACTATTAGCATCACGAGGAGTTGTAGTTTTCCCTCATATGGTAATACCATTACTAGTAGGAAGAGATAGATCAATTGAAGCATTAGAAGAAGCTATGCTTGAAGAAAAAAGAATATTAATTGCAGCACAAAAGGATGAATCAATTGAAGATCCAGTTGAAGATGATCTATATAAAGTTGGAACAATAACTGAAGTTAAACAGTTAGTAAAACTACCAAATGGTATGATTAAAGTTATTGTTGAAGGTATTCAAAGAGCGAAAATTGTTGACTTTTTAGAAACAGATGAACTATTTAAAGTTAAAGTAGATGTATTTAATGAAGATGAAACAGAAACTGAAGAATTAGATTATGAGATTGAAGCATTGATGCGCTCTGTTATAGATTACTTTAAGGAATATGTAAAGTATAACAGAAATTTCCCTGCAGAAACTATGGTTTCTGTAATTAATATTGAAGAACCAGGAAGATTAGCTGATATAATTGCTTCAAATTTAGAATTAAAATATAAGATGGAACAACAACTTTTAGAAGCATTTTCCAATAAAGAACGCTTAGAACTTTTAATGAAAATCATAAAAAAAGAAATTGAAATATTAAAAATTGAAAATGATATAAATGAAAAGGTAAAAAGTCAAGTAGAGAAAACTCAAAAAGAATACTTTTTAAAAGAAAAGTTAAAGGTTATAAAAGATGAGCTTGATGAAGGTGATGCAGACGAAATAGAAGATTATAAAGAACAATTACAAGAGATTGAACTAACTGATGAAGTTAAAGAAAAAGTTGATAAAGAAATTAAGAAATTGAATAAAACCCCTTCTATGTCACCAGAATCAACTGTAATAAGAAATTATTTGGATTGTATTTTAGACTTACCTTGGGATAAAGAAAAAAGTACTGAAATTAATCTTCAAGAAGCAGAAAAAATATTAGAAAAAGATCATTATGGTCTTGAAGATGTTAAAGAAAGAATATTAGAATATTTAGCTGTAAGAAAAATATCTAAAAAGAAAAAAAGTCCTATATTATGTTTAGTAGGTGCACCTGGTGTAGGTAAAACCTCATTAGGACGCTCTGTAGCCCGTGCTTTGGAAAGAGATTTCGTTAGAATGTCATTAGGCGGAGTTAGAGATGAGGCTGAAATAAGAGGTCATAGAAGGACATATATAGGATCTAGACCGGGTAGAATTATAAATTCAATGAGAGATGCTGGCAGTAAAAACCCAGTCTTTTTATTAGATGAAGTTGATAAAATGTCTGCTGATTTTAGAGGTGATCCTGCATCAGCACTATTAGAAGTGCTTGATCCTGAACAAAATAATGAGTTTACAGATCATTATCTTGAAGTACCGTTTGATCTTTCAGATGTTTTATTTATTACAACAGCTAATGTAACAAGTACTATTCCAGCTCCACTTTTAGATAGAATGGAAGTAATTGAATTACCTGGTTATACTGAAGATGAAAAAGTAAAAATTGCTGAAAGACATCTAATACCTAGAATCTTAAATGAGCATGGTTTAGAAGAAGCTCAGATAAATATATCAAATAATGCTTTATATAAAATTATTCAGGAATACACTAGAGAAGCCGGAGTAAGAAACTTAGAAAGAGAAATCGCAGCAATTGTAAGAAAAATTAGTAAAGAGATAGTTGAAGGTAGAGATAAAAAAGCAAGAATTACTAAAAGAAATGTTGATAAATACTTGGGAGTTCGAAAATTCAAGTTTGAGGTTGCCAAAAAAGAAGACAGAATTGGAGTGGCAACTGGTTTAGCATATAATCAAGCAGGTGGAGATATACTTGATATTGAAGTAGCTGTAGTACCTGGTAAAGGGGAAGTTACTCTAACTGGTTCTTTAGGCGATGTGATGAAAGAATCTGCTAAAGCAGCCTTAAGTTATATCAGATCAAAACATGAAGAATTAAAATTGGACAAAGATTTCCATGAAAACTATGATATACACATTCATGTTCCACAGGGAGCTGTTCCTAAAGATGGACCTTCAGCTGGTATTACAATGGCATTAGCAATTGCTTCAGCGTTGACTAAACGCAAAGTAAGAGGAGACTATGCCATGACAGGTGAAATATCACTAAGGGGTCGTGTATTACCTGTTGGTGGTATTAAAACAAAGATATTAGCAGCAAAAAGAGCAGGAATAAATAAGATACTTTTACCAGAAGAAAATAAAGAATCGATGAGTGAAATTCAAAGTTATCTAAAAAAAGATTTAGATATTACTTATGTAGAACACATGGACAAAGTCATTGATTTACTTTTAATGGAGGAATAACAAGTGAAAATTATAAATCCTGAGTTTGTAAAAAGCGCTCATACAATAGATGGATATCCCTATAATAAACTGCCTGAGATTGCATTTTCAGGCAGGTCAAATGTAGGGAAATCATCTATGATTAATAAAGTACTTAATAGAAAAGGATTAGCAAAAACTAGTTCTAAACCTGGCCATACTAGAAGTATTAATTTTTTTAATATTGATAATAAATTCTTTTTAGTTGATTTACCAGGGTATGGGTTTGCTAAAGTATCTAATGAGGAAAAAGATAAATGGAGTATGTTAATCAATGATTATTTACACTATAGAGAAAATTTGAAAGGTATTGTTTTAATTGTCGATTCACGTCATAAACCAACAAAAGATGACTTAACAATGTTAGATTGGATTAGAAGTGTTAATATACCTACAACTATTGCTGCTACTAAAGCAGATAAGCTTTCTAATAACAAAAAAGCTAAGCAAAAAAAAGTTATTATAAATACACTTGCACTTGCTGAAGATGAGAAATTTACATTCTTTTCTGCAAAAACAGGTGAAGGAAAACAACAGATATTTGCATTTATTAATCAAATTATAAAGTAGAGGTGTTGAGATGGGCTCTCAATCATATACCAGTTCTTTTGCATCTATTTATGATGATATAATGAAAAGAGTACCTTATTATTATTGGTATAAATATTTACGTTATTTATTATCATATTATAATAAAGACCCTAAATATATTATGGAATTAGCTTGTGGTACTGGAAATATGATAAAATATTTTGTTAAAGATGCTGAAGAAATTTATGGATTAGATAAATCAGAAGATATGTTATCTATAGCCCAAAATAAATTAAATAAAAATCAAAACGCTAATTTTTTCA
>JBEPXG010000053.1:0-8161 GCA_041642015.1 Halanaerobiales bacterium | reverse complement strand
AAAGATGGGGGCAAATATAAAAGGTATAGAAGATAAATATTCTCCGATAAAGATTAAATCAGCAAAACTAAACGGAATTAATTACAAACTTCCAATTGCAAGTGCACAAGTAAAATCTTCTTTATTATTAGCTAATATTTACACTAATGATATAATAAACTTAAGAGAATCAAAAAGTTCTAGAAATCATACAGAATTATTAATGAAAAAATTAGGGTTAACTATAGAAACTAAAGATAATTTAGAAATTAATTTTGATTCAAATAATATTAAAATACCAAGTTATGAATACCATGTTCCTGGTGATTTTTCTCAGGCAGCATATTTTATTACTGCTGCATTATTGATTCCAAATAGTGAAATAGTAATAAGAGATGTTAATTTAAATTATACAAGAACAGGTTTTTTAGAGGTAATTGAAAAAATGGGTGCCAATATAGAGATCTTAAACAGAAAAAAATTAAATGGAGAAGAAGTTGGTAATCTTTTTGTTAAACACAGTAATTTAGTTGGAATAGATATAAATAAAGAAATAATTCCTAGAATGATTGATGAAATACCTTTAATAGCCATTTTAGCTTTAAAAGCCAAAGGTGAAACAAAAATTAATTCGGCTTCAGAGCTTAGGGTTAAAGAAAGTGACCGATTATATGTATTAAAAGAAGCTTTTAGAAAGCTAAATTTAAAATTTGAAATATTTGAAGATGGATTTAAGATAAGAGGTCCACAGATAATAAAAGGTGATATAGAAATTGATACGTTTAATGATCATAGAATGGCTATGGCTTTTTCAATATTATCTTTAATAACTAAAAGTGGACTAAAATTAAGAGGTACTGAATGTATTAGTAATTCATTTCCAAATTTTTATAAAAAATTAAATGAAGTAATCAAATAAAAATGGGGTGTTAAATTGTCAATTTCAATAGCTATAGATGGTCCAGCAGGAGCTGGAAAAAGTACTATTGCTAAAATGTTAACAAAAAAATTAAATTATACATATTTAGATAGTGGTGCTATGTATAGAGCAATAACTTATTTAGTTTTTAATGAAAATATAGATTTTAATGACAATGAAAAAATTGTTCAAGTTACAAAAAATACGGAAATAGATATTAATTATAATAATAATAAATTCAAAATATTTATTAATAATATAGATATAACTGATAAAATAAGATCTAATATTGTAGACAAGAATGTTTCTACAATTGCTCAAATAAAAGGTGTAAGAGATGAGTTAGTTAAAAAACAAAGAAAATTAGCAAAAGCTAAAGATATTGTTATGGATGGTAGAGATATTGGGACAAGAGTTTTACCTAATGCTGATTATAAGTTTTATATTACAGCCACAGTTGAAGAAAGAGCAAATAGAAGATATAAGGATATAATAGATAGAGGTGAAAGTAATAAAACTCTTAAAGAAGTAAAAAATGAAATTATAAAAAGAGATAAAATTGATTCAAATCGAAAATATTCTCCACTAAAAAAAGCCAAAGATGCCATAGTTGTTGATACAACAAATATGAGTAAAAAAGAAGTATTACAAAAACTTTTAAGTTACATCAAAGGGGAGCAATAATATGGGTAAAATAATTTACTGGTTAGCTTACTATTTAATCAATTTATATTTAAAAATTGTACACAATTTTGTTGTAAAAGGGAAGGAAAAGGTACCGAAATATGGACCATTAATTGTTGTTTCTAATCATGTTAGTTATTTAGATCCTCCAATTGTGGGAGCGGCTGTTAAACGACAGCTACATTTTATGGCAAAACAAGAACTATTTGAAAAAAGATGGTTTGGTTATATATTAAAACAAATTGGAACATTTCCAGTAAAAAGAGGAGTACCTGATAAAAGTGCAATAAGAAAGTCATTAAATATACTAAATAATGATAAAGCATTATGTATGTTCCCTGAAGGAACTAGAATTAAAACTGGTAAGTTAGGAGAAGCAAAACCAGGAGTTACTTTAATAGCTCTAATGAGTAAAAGTCCAATTTTGCCTGTAGCTATTAAACATTCAGATGAAAATAATAAATCATTACAAGTTTCTATAGGAAAGCCTTTTTTACTTGATGACTATTATGATAAAAAATTGAATAGAGATCAAAAAGATGAAGTTGGCGAATTAATAATGGATAAAATAGGTGAACAACTTAAATCACTTAATTAAATATTTGCCTTTTAACAAAAAATATGTTATTTTAATAATATCTATGAGCAAGTATTAATACAGTATTATAAGTATTGTTAAACAAATAGGTAAGGAAGTTGTTGGACAGGTCTTGTTTTGTTGTTTTGGAAGGAGGTGAAGGTGCTGGAGATTATAACTGCGGATGAGGCTGGTTTTTGCTTTGGAGTAAAAAGAGCAATTGATATTGTAAAGGATGCTGTTGCAAATACAGATAAAAAAGTCTATACTTTAGGTCCATTGATACATAACCCGCAAGTAGTAGAAGAACTTTCTAAAAAAGGAGTAAACCTTGCTGAAAGTATTGATGATATCAATGATGATGGGATATTAATTATAAGAACCCATGGTGTAGAACCTAAAGTACTTAAAAAAGCTCAAGAAAAGGGCTTAGATATTATTGATGCAACTTGTCCTTTTGTAAAAAATGCTCATAAGTATGCAAAGGAACTGGTTGAAACTGATTATCAGACCTTTATCTTTGGAGATAAAAATCATCCTGAAGTATTGGGGATTTATGGATATACAAATGACAAAGGTTTAATTATTGAAAATATTGAAGATTTAAAAGATGTTACATTTAAAGATAAAGTTGGTATTGTAGCACAAACTACTCAATCATATGAAGAATACTTTGAAGTTACAAATTATATATTACCAAAGGTTAAAGAATTAAAAATATTTAATACAATATGTAATACTACTGGTAATAGACAAGAAGCTGCAAAGAAATTAGCAAAAGAGGTTGATGTAATGTTTGTAATTGGTGGCCATAATAGTGCTAATACAAAAAGATTAGCTGAAATTAGTGCCAATACAAATACTCCAACCTTTCACATAGAAACAGTTGATGAGATCAACTGGGATAAAATTAAAAACACAAATAAAATTGGTATTACCGCAGGGGCTTCGACCCCTGACTGGATAATCAAGGAGGTCTTGGAAATTATGTCTGAAGAAAAAAAAGAAGTTAACACTAATGAAGAAGAAGTACAAGAAGTTAATGAGGTTGAAGAGAATGAAGAACAAAATTTAGAAACTACTGAAGAAGAGTCTGTAGAAGAAAATACTGAAGAGGCTACAGAAGAAGAGGTAGAAGAAACTGAAGAAACAGAAACTAAAGAATTCAATTACAGTGATAATGATATCGCTGATCTTAAAAAAGGACAAAAAGTTACAGGTACAGTTGTTGAAATAAATGATGCAGGTGTTTATGTAGATGTTGGATATAAAACTGATGGTTTTATACCAAAAGAAGAACTAAATCATCGTAAAGTTGATGATCCTCGTGATTTAGTTGAAGAAGATCAAGAAATAGAAGTTATAATTTTAACATTAGAGAATGAAGAAGGAAATATGATTTTATCAAAAAAGAAAGCAGATTATGAAAAAGCTTGGGAAAAAATTATAGAAGCATATGAAAATGATGAAATTATTGAAGCAGAAGTAACAAAAGAAGTTAAAGGTGGATTAGTTGTTGATGTAGGAGTTCGCGGTTTTATACCTGCATCCCATGTAGCTGTAGGATATGTTGAAAACTTAAGTGATTATGTAAATGAAACTTTAAGACTTAAAATTATTGAAGTTGAAAGAGATAAAAACAATGTTGTTCTTTCTGCTAAAAAGGTAATTGAAGAAGAAAGAGCTGGCAAAAAAGAAGAAACTCTAGCCAATTTAGAAGAGGGAAGTACAGTAAAAGGTAAAGTAACTAAATTGGTAGATTTCGGTGCCTTTATTGATCTTGGAGGTATTGAAGGATTACTTCATATTTCAGAAATGTCATGGGGTAGAATAGAACATCCATCTGAAGTTCTTACTGAAGGTGAAGAAGTTGAAGTGAAAGTTCTAGGAGTAAATAAAGAAGAAGAAAGAATATCCTTAGGACTAAAACAATTACTTCCAGATCCATGGGAAGAGTTTGCAAGAAAGCACTATGAAGGTGAAAAAATTAAAGGTAAAATTACTAAAATAGTAGACTTCGGTGCATTTATGGAAGTTGCAGATGGTATTGAAGGTTTAATTCATATCTCTCAATTGTCACAAAAACATGTTGAAAAAGCTGGAGAAATTGTAACTGAAGGCGAAGAGAGAATGGCTCAGATTATCAATATTGATCCTGAACAAAAAAGAATTGGTCTAAGTTTAAAAGAATTAGAAACTAAAGAAGTTAAATCAGATAAAAAACAATCAAAATCAACAAAATCTACTAAATCAAAATCAAGCAATAAACAAAATAAGGAAAAAGAAGATGATCAACCTTCTGGAGCAACTATTCAAGAATTAGTAGGAGATATATTTGATAAAGATGAGTAATTTTTAAATAGTATATTGAAGCTTAAGACCTTACTATTCAACTTAGGAATAGTAAGGTCTTTATTTATTGTATAAGTTTTACATTATTGCTATGACTTCTAAGATATGTTATTATTTTTATATAGCAGGAGGAAGTATATATGATTAAAATTAAAAATATACAACCAAATAGTACAGCAGATGAATTAGGAATTGAAGCTGGAGATAAAGTGATTTCAATTGATGGTAATAATATTAAAGATTATATTGAATACAACTATCTTATTGCAGACTTTAATTTCAATTTAAAAATTGAAAAAAAGAATGGAGAAGTTATAGACTATGATGTAACTAGAAGTTATAAAAAAGAATTAGGGATTGAATTTGAGGATATTGTATATGATGGTTTAAAAAAATGTAAAAACAAATGCATTTTTTGTTTTGTTGATCAAGAACCTCCAAATTTAAGAAATACTCTAAATATTAAAGATGATGATTATAGATTTTCTTTTTTACAAGGGAGTTATATTACTTTAACTAATTTCGATGAAGAGGACTTTGACAGAGTAGTAAAGTTTAATTTAAGTCCATTAAATATTTCAGTACATACAACTGATCCAAAATTAAGAACTTATATGATGAAAAACCCTAATGCTTCTAAAATATTAGAACAATTGGAGTTTTTAGCTGCTAATGATATTGATTACAATACTCAATTAGTGCTGTGTCCTGAAATAAATGATGGAGAAAATCTAAATAAGTCTATAAAAGATTTAAGTAAATTTTACCCTAATATTTTATCAATAGCTGTTGTACCAGTTGGTTTAACAAAATATAAAAATAAAGATTTAAGAACATTTACAAAAAAAGAATCTCAGCAAGTCTTAAAACAAATAAAAAAATGGCAAAAGGTATTAAACGATAAATTTAATGAAAATTTTCTATATGCTTCAGATGAATTTTATCTTATGACAGATTCTAAAATCCCTGAATATGATCATTATAATGATTTCCCACAGTTAGAAAATGGAATTGGCCTAACAAGGATATTTAGAGATAAATATGATAAAATCAAAAATAAGTATATAAATAAAATTATAAGTAGTAGAGAAATAGAATTTAATATAATAACTTCAGTATTGGGAAAAAAGGCTATTAAACCTGTTATAGACGATATAAATAGTAGTCAAAATAAAGTAAAAATAAATATTGAAATAGTTAAAAATGACTTTTTTGGAGAAACTGTTACTGTAACTGGACTATTAACAGCACAGGATATACAAAAAACTATTGATAACATAGATAATAAAAATATTATGATTCCCAAAATTGTATTAAATGATGAAAATAATTTTATTGATGAAGTTAGTATAGATGAATTTATAAATAGAAACAAAAATAAAAACATATATGTATGCAATGATATACAAGATATTATGGAGGTGTTAGGAAATGTCAAAACCAGTAGTAGCAATAGTAGGTAGACCAAATGTAGGCAAGTCAACTCTATTTAATAGACTGGCTGGAACAAGAATATCTATTGTAGAAGATGAACCAAGTATAACTCGTGATAGAATATATGCAGATACTGAATGGTTAGATCATGAATTTAAACTAATAGATACTGGTGGAATTGAAGTTAGCAACAATGAAGAAATTAAAACTATGGTTAAAAAGCAGTCTGAACTAGCAATTGAAGAAGCAGATTATATTTTATTTGTTGTAGATGGTCGATCAGGATTAACAGCTTTAGATGAGAAAGTAGCTCAAATTCTTAGAAAATCAAATAAGAAGGTTTTCGTTGTTGTAAATAAAATAGAGGATTTCAATAAGATGCAAGAAAATGTATGGGAATTTTATTCTTTAGGTTTTAAAGTAGTAGTACCGATTTCTGCAGAACATGGTAAAAACTTAGGTGATTTATTGGATCATGTAATTGCAGAGTTCGATGATGAAATAGTTGAAGAAGATAAGGAAGATATAATAAATATAGCAGTTGTTGGTAAACCAAATGTAGGTAAGTCTTCTTTAGTTAATTATTTAGTTGGTCATGAAAGAGTAATTGTAAGTAATATTCCAGGAACAACTAGAGATGCAATAGATACTGTTATTGAATATAATGATATAAAATATAATTTCATAGATACAGCTGGTTTGAGAAGAAAAGCTAGAGTTCATGACGATATTGAGTATTATAGCAATATTAGAGCTATTAGAGCAATTGAAAGAGCAGATGGAGTACTAATGATGATTGATGCTGAAGAAGGAGTTACAGAACAAGATAAAAAAATATCTGGTTATGCTCATGATGCTGGTAAAGCTATGGTAATTGCAATAAATAAATGGGATTTAGTAAATGCTGATTCAGATGAGATGGCACGTTACAGAGATGAGGTTTACTATAATCTTAAATTTTTAAATTATGTACCAATTAGTTTTATCTCAGCAATTGATGGAAAAAGAGTAGATGAAGTTTTAGAACTATTAGAATATAGTGTAGACCAAAACTCAAAAAGAGTTAAAACTGGTTTATTAAATGAAGTAATAACAGAAGCAGTTCAACTTAGAGAACCACCTACTAAAAAAGGAAAACAGTTAAAAATATATTATTGTAGTCAAGTTGGAGTAAAACCACCAACATTTGTATTTTTTGTCAATAATCCTGATTTGATGCATTTTGCTTATCAAAGATATCTAGAAAATTCAATAAGAGAAAATTTTGGGTTTATTGGAAGTCCAATTGTGATAAAAATAAAACAAAGGGGTTAAAAATATGAAATTGATATTAGTTTTAATATTTTCCTATTTGTTAGGTGCTATTCCCAATGGCTATATTTTTGGAAAAATATTTGCTAAAAAAGATATAAGAAAACATGGTAGTGGAAATGTTGGAGCTACAAATGTTGCTAGAGTTGCTGGATATAAAGTAGGGGTTTTAGTTGCTTTACTAGATATTGCTAAAGGTTTTTTAGCAGTATTTATTGCTAAAAGTTTACTTTTGCCTGAATATACAATGATATTTATCTTTACTGCTGCTATCTTAGCGATAATTGGACATAATTGGTCTGTATTTTTATCTTTTAATGGTGGAAAAGGTGTAGCTACAAGTGTAGGAATTTTGCTTAATCTTTTCCCACTATCTTTATTAGTTTTTTTCATTGTTTGGGTAATAATGATTATAGCAACAAGAATTGTATCAACAGGATCATTATTAGGAGCAGTGTCAATACCAATTAGTATCATTATTTTTTATAGTACAGACATCTCATATATTACTTTTGGCATTTTAATTGGACTATTAATAATATTTAGTCATCGTTCTAATATAAAAAGATTAATTAATGGTAATGAAAACAAGATGAATTTTTCCTCAGGGAAGGATGAATAGTAATGGATGATAAAATTTCTATCATAGGAGGAGGTAGTTGGGGTACTGCTTTGGCCCAAGTATCTTCTAATAATATAAAAGAAGTATTAATTTATGCAAGAGATGAAAATGTAGTAAAAAACATTAATGAAAATAATATAAACAGTAAATATTTTAAAGATGTTAAATTGAATAGTAATATAAAAGCAACTAATAATCTAAATAAATTGATTAATTTTTCAAAAGATATAATTATCTCAGTGCCAACTGCAGCAACAAGGACTGTGATGAAAAAAATAAGTAA
>JBEPXG010000052.1:6520-8227 GCA_041642015.1 Halanaerobiales bacterium | reverse complement strand
TGGTACTCCAATTCCAACAATTATTAAAGGAACAATAAAACTATCCATAAATATTCCAATAACAGCTCCTAAACCAACAATTATAGGAAATAACTTTCCTATTGTTTCATAAGTTTTCTTTTTCATTTTTTATACCTCCAAATAGTTATTATGTAAAGCTTGCTTTACAGTGCAATTAAAAAAATATATTTTCTAAACATATTGTAATACAACATATACATTTTGTCAAGTAAACTTTACATTAAATTTAAAAAAATGAAGAGGGAATAACCCTCTCCATTTATTTTGAATATATTTAATTAATTACCTGGTTTAAATGCTTCAAATAATACATCATATACTTCAGTATTATCTAAGACAGCATTAAATCCTTCAGATTCTGGACCATAAGCAAAGATCGGTACTGAGTTCAATGTATGACCACCAGTTGGAGATTCTGCTCTGATTTCTGAAGTTAATGATCCTGCATAGTATTTTTCAGCAATTACAGAACCAATTTCCCAACCAATCATATATGAATAATACATATTTCCATCATTGTTAATAATGGATTCATTGAAATCTTTAGCTTCTTGATCAGTAAGTTCAATGTTTGCATATTCTTTAAATACATTTTTAATACTTTTTACGGTCATACCAGGTTCATTTTCTTTTTCAACCATTTGTCCTGCCATATATTCTGGTGATACTTCAATATTCATAATACTTTCCTTTTTAAGTGGTTCAGGTACAGAAATACCTAGTGTTTCATGGTCAGCTAATACTACAACCATTGTATCTCCATTTTCTTTAGCCCAGTTAACAGCATATTCTACAGATTCATCAAATTGAAGAGTTTCTGCTACTATACCAGATACATCTGCAGCATGTGCTGCATGGTCAATACGAGCACCTTCACTCATTAAGAAAAAGCCATCTTCATCTTTTGATAAGATTGAAATAGCTTTTTTAGTCATTTCTAATAAAGAAGGTTCATTTGAACCTACATTATCACGATCTAGAACATAGTTCATATATGAAGGATTAAATAGACCTAATACTTTACCATTTTCAGGGTTAACATTATTTAATTCATCAGCATTAGTTACATAGCTATAACCCATATCTTGAGCCATTCCAATAACATCTTTACCAACTTCTTCTTCTTTAAATTCGTCTGCTCCACCACCTAAAACTACATCTACACCATTATTTAGGATACTTTGAGCAATTTCACCTTCATTGTCTCTACTTTCAGCAGAAACAGCAAAAGCAGCTGGAGTAGCATCAGTTACTTTATTTGAACTGATAATACCAGTTGATTTATTTAAAGTTTCAGCATAATCTAAAATAGAATCTAATTCTGCTCCATTAGGACTCATACCAACCATACCATTTTTGGTTTTACGTCCTGTAGCTATTGCAGTACCGGCAGCAGCAGAGTCTGTAACACCTTCTGTTGAACTTGTCATCATTAGACCAATATTAGGTAATTTCATTAATTCTAATTTATGGTCTTTTCCACCTGTTAGGTATCTAGTCATATCTATTTGACCAACACCTAGACCATCTCCAACCATTACAATCATGTTTTTGACATCAGCTTGTGCTCCTGAAGTTAAAACAAGTGTAAAGGCCATTAAAAAAGTTAAAACTAGTATTCCCTTTTTGTTTTTAAACATAAATATTAATTCCCCCTATTATTTTGATATATAAAATATATATCTT
>JBEPXG010000052.1:0-6510 GCA_041642015.1 Halanaerobiales bacterium | reverse complement strand
TTCCACTATTTATAATTAAATAATTAACCATAATTTTCCTGTTGTTAATTTTTACAAATATAGTCGGAATTATTGTGTTATATTTGTTTAAAATAAAAAAAGCATGTGAAATAATAATTCACATGCTTTGTTAAGTCTATTTAATTATTTTGCAAATACATGGTCTCCAATTCTTACAGTAACCTCATATCTATCAAATGCTGCTGGGTTTTCAGATTTATCTGGGTTAAAGAAGAATAATGCTCCTTTAGATGGATCAACCCCATCAACAGCCCTTCTGGCAGCTCTGTAAGCATTTTGATTAGGCACTTGATTTATTTGACCATTTTCTACACATTTAAACTGTCCTGGTTGATATAATACGGATTCAACTGTATTTGGAAACTTTGATGAGTTCATTCTATTAATAATTACTGCTCCAACTGCTATTTGACCTTCAAATGATTCTCCCCTTGCTTCAGCATATATTGCTCTTGCAAGTAGATCGACATTTATTGAATCTATAGTTATTTCAATATTTTGATCATTTTGGAATTCATCCCTATTAATTTCTGGTTCCACTAATTTATCATTATCCATCGATTCAAATAATATATATAAAATAGCTGCAATACCAAGACCAGTTAGGATATCATTGTTTTCTAATCCAGCTGCACTTACCTTTTTAGTAAAAACAGGATTTGTAAAAATAATTGAATTTACCATTACTAGCAACAAAAATATTAATAAAAAGGAAGTTGTTTTTAAAACTATACTTTTCATTTTAACTTCCAAGTAGTAATGCTAATAATACTGCAGCACCTAAATATAGTGTTGTATTATTTGGTTCAAAACTACTTCCTTCACTTTCTGGATCAGTTAATTGTGCTAGCTGGTCATTATTGTTATTAACATTTTCTTGTAGTTCTTGTAATCTAGTTTGTAAGCTACTAACCTTTGATTCAAGTGCAGAATTCCTATCTTTCAGTTCCTGGATATCTGTGCCTTGTAACTCATTTCGTAGGTCAGCAATCATTTGGTCTTTTTCTGCTAATTGATTATTTGTTGAATCTAATTCTTCTTCTAAAGTAGAGACTCTTGTTGAGAGACTCTCTACTTGATTATTTAGTTCTTTCACAGTTACAATTTCGTCAATAATTTGACTTACTTCTTCTTGTACTTCTGTAATTTTTTCATTAGTTTGTCCAATTGCTTCATCTTGTATAACATTTTTCTTTTGTACTTGTTGTAAGTTATTAGAGAACATATTTTGTTTGTTTGCAATATCAACAAGTTCATCCCTAAATTCTAATGATAATTCTCTTAGAGTATCAACATCTTCTTCACTCATTTCCATTTGACCACTTGCAGTATCATTTAACATTCTTGCAATAATTTCAGCAAGTTCATATCTGCTAACTTTATTAGTACCTTTGAAAGTATCATCTTCATATAAAGACAAATACCCTTTTTCTACAAGTTGTTGAACACTGTCATAAGCCCAATGACTTTCTGGAACATCTTTAATTTCTGCACCTAGGGCAGTAATGGAAAACATCATAACAATTGCTAAAGTAAGAACTAGAAGTTTACTAACTTTTTTCATTTTAAAATTATTCCTCCTTTAAATTTTCATAATTTATATTGATATTATTATTTTGTTCATCATTTGCTTCTACTTTGTTAATTACTAGATCTAAGGATCCTTCATTTTTAGAGGCAAATTGAATTGTTGCTATTATACCTGAGTTTGAATTTTCAGGTAATGTTTCTTGTAATTGTATACTACCATTTGATTGTACAGGACTTTCCCATAAAATTATTTTGTCATTTTGTACAAACATATCTCCAGGGAATATATAATTAACACGGTGAGTATCCGGATTAAATCCAATTTCTAAGTTTAGATTATTAACATCTAATAAGTTCTCACCAATTAAATTATATGTTTTGTAATTTTGACCGTTTTCAACTTCTTTTAGATATACAAAAGGATTAAGTTCTGGAATATCAAGGTTTTCTCTTGTTGTCTTCCTATAATTATTTAATCCAGTTATATCAATTGAAAATGGCATTTCTCCTGTTACATTTAGGACTTTAACTGACCAATTAACATTTACACTTTCTCCACTTTCAATATATCCTAAGTATTTTCTGTTAACCTCTTTTTCAGCTAAATTAAGTCCTGGTGGTAAAGCAATATTTGTTTTTGCATCAAACAGAGTTGATCCACCTATATTTGTTAACTTCACATTTAAATCAAAAGGATTTGGAATTATTCTACCTTTTTCTTTTCTTAAGTTTTCTTCTAGAGTAATTTCAGTTTCAATCATTGGTGGGCCTACAAATCTAATATCTCTTTCAACTTCATTAGAATCAGTATTATCAGCTGTTACTCTTACTCTATAGGTCATATTTCCAGGTATTTCGTCTGAAGTAGGTCTTACTTGCCAACTTACTTGTGCAGTATCTTTTGTTTCTAAATCACCTAATTGTTGAACGGAATTTTCAGTTCTAAATTCTTCAGGTAGATCGATTTCAATTTCAACACTTTCAGCTGTTATTTCAGATGTGTTCTCAACATAAGCTACTACAGGGAAGTATTGATTGTTATCATCAAAAGTAAATTCAGCTGGTGATGTAACACCTAAAGCCAATAGCCCTGGAACAACTTTTATTCCTCCTAAACCATAGTTAGTTACATAAGTAACTTCTTCATTAGGTTCTAACATTTTGGGTTCCCAAGTCATAGCTATTGCACTATCAATTTCGTATTCACCTTTACGGATAAAATCTTGTTCTGGGTTAAAATCAAAGTTCCATACTCCATCAGCTAAACTTCCCCAATCAGAAAAATATACTCGATCTGGTTCGGTTACTCCTGGACCTTTAAAAGTACCCTGTGATGTAACTGTAGGATTACTTATACTGTCGAAAGCCTGCCAAAAAATTGGAAGCTCATCTTTAATATATAAAGTATCAGTAGTTACTGCTCGGTCTGCTAATCTAAAAGGAGCACCGTCATTTTGACCTAACATTGTATCAAGCATGACACGTAATCCAACTTCTTTAGTCTCATTACTTGTATTTAACAATCTATATTTTATCTGAGCAGTATCAAATAATCCTGTTGTTGAACTTTTAACTATTGATAATATCTGCTCTACTTTGATATTATCGACATTATTACTTGTATATATTTGATTATTCTTTATTACTGGACCTTCAGTAACTTCGCCATAGTTTGCATTTGAACCCGCTCTTCTTTTAGTAGAACCTCCAAATACATAATTAATATTATTAACCTTAACAGTTGTATATGAAGTCCATGGTTTTGGTCTTCCATAAACTAATGGTTTATTATTATCATTAGGATCCATGGGTGCTCCACCAGTTGTTTCTATAGCGAATCTACCTTTTGCATTATCATCTTGATTGATAACAATTACTATATAATCATTTCCTAATCTTAAATTATCATTGCTATCTACTTCATTAAAAATATCGGCCTGTGCCGATACTGATATTGAAATAAATATAAATATAAGAAGTAAAAATGATATCAATATCGTTTTTTTACTGTTTTTCAATGATCAAACCTCCCATATAGAGATTAGAGAAAGTTTACATTTCCTATGTCTACATCTACATTTGGATTTCCGTTTTGATCAATGTTAAAATTGACAGTTACATTAATTTCATAACGTTGATCATAACTTTTAAATTCCCAACCATTTTCAATAGTTAGTCTTGCATTTCTATCCATACTATCTATATTACTTGAATTAGTAACAATGATATTTTCAACTTCACCATTTTGGCTAACAGTAACATTTAAAGCTACTTTTCCACTTTGAGCTTCACTTACTAAATATTTTGGATATACTGGTTTTGGTGATAAACCAATTAATTCACCAGCTGTCGGTGGAGGTGGAGGTGTAGGTTCTTCCTCAACAACTTCACTTTCTGGTTCTGTCTCTTCTTGTGTTTGTTCAGTTTGACTTTCTTCTTGACTTACTTCTATTTCAGTATCACTTTCTTCACTTGTTATTACTTCTTGTTCTTGATTGTTTTGTTCATTTTCCACTACTTCTTCTGGTTGTTCTTGAGCTATTTCAATATCTTGTTCATTGGTTTCTTCTGGAACTTCCTCTTCAATTTCTGGCTCGGGTTCAGGTTTTGGTTCAGGCTCTGGCTCTGGCTCAGGTTCGGGTTCCGGTTCTGGTTCTTCTTCAGGTTCTTCTGCGATATTTTCAGGTTGGGTTTGCTCAACAGTTTGTGTATTTGATTGTGTTTGAAATTCTACATATTGAACATAACCAAAGTTTTCACCGGTAGCATCTTCATTACTAAATCCTTGCAAAAATCCGAAGGGGAAAAAATAAAACAAAAGAAGGTGGAATATTAATGATATAGTTACATACAGGAATAAACGATTCCTGTCATTGTTAAACATATTAACACCACCTAACTATCTTTTTTTTCAGCTGCTAGTGCAAGATTATAGATTCCTACTTGTCTAACACCATCCATCACTGTAACAATTGCATTATATTTTGTATCACTATCTGCATTTATGATAACTACCATATTATTGTTTTCTTGATGTTTTTGTTGTGCAAGTTCAGTTATTTTAGAGATTGGAAGATTTTCACCTTCATGAAAGAACTCTCCATTCTCATTAATATTTACAATAAAGTTTTCTTGTTTTTGTTCAGTCACTGTAACAGCTTTAGGAAGCTGCATTTCCATTCCATATGGATTTGACCTAAAAGATGTAAACAACATAAAAAACACTAATAAAAAAAAGATAACATCAATCATTGGAATTATATTGATAGATGTTTTCTTTTTATGTGTAGGTTTGAACATCTCTTTCACTCCTGTCTGTGATAACATCCATGATATCAATCATACTTAAATTCATTTCATGGGATTTTTCTTCTACTTTATTTATATAGTAGGAATAAAAGATAGCTGTAGGAATAGCAATTACTAATCCCATAGCAGTACTAATTAACGCTGCTGCAATACCTGAACTAATTTGGGCAGGGTTAGCTGCTCCAGCTGCAGTACCTAATATATTAAAACTACTTATTATTCCTAAAACAGTTCCTAATAGTCCTAATAGAGGTGAAATCATAGCAACAACATCTAATACAGGTAAATGTTTTTCCATTTTTTTGATTTCATCTTCTCCAACAGCTTGTAGTACTTCTCTAATTCTATCAGGGTCTTCTTGATAGTGAGAAAGAGCTGTAGAAAGTAGTTTTGCATTAGGGCCTTTTTCACCTTTTAATTCATTTAAAGCCCCGATGATATCATCGTTTTCAACTTTAAGTTCAATTCTTTTTAAGAGTCTTAAACTATTATCTTTTCTTCTAATGAAAAAGACTGCTTTTTCAATAATTACCGCCAATGAAAATATTGAAGTAATTATTAAAGGGATAGCCATTGGTCCCCCAAGTGAGATGAAATTATAGATTTGATTATACATTTATTGACACTCCTTATCCTCGGTATTTAATAACTAAAATAATATTAATCCTAATTAACATAATTCTATGTTAAGATAATAAATCCTTCTTAAAAGGTTCATCATTTAGAATTGTTTTGAACTTTTTTAACTCATTTAGATAACAATAATCTAACTTGATTTTACCAAGTTTTATACCTTCTTTGTTCTTAGGTCCATGACAGTCTGAACCACCAGTGATTAATAGTTCATTTTTATCAGCTATATTTTTATATTTATCTGTCATTCTTTTATTGTGTTCTGGATAAAAAACTTCAATTCCTGTAACACCATAGTTTATTAATTGATCAATAATCTGTTGATTTTCAATTAAACCAGGATGAGCAATTACAGGAATACCATTTGCTTTTTTTATAATATCTATTGCTTCAAATGGTGATATTTTGTTTCTATCTACATAACCAGGTTTTCCTCGACCAATATACTTATCAAAAACTTCTTTCCAAGTATCTACATAGTTTTTCTCTGTGAGTAGTCTTGCTATATGTCCTCTACCTATTATATTATTAGAACTTATATTTTTGATTTCTTGCATTGTGATTTTAAAGTTAAATTCTTTATCTAATAACTTAATCATTTTTTCTATCCGTTCTTTACGTTCTTTTTTTATTTTATTTAATAGACTAAGTAATTTTTTTGATTTTTTATTTATATAATAACCTAAAATATGAATATCATTATTTTTATAGGATGTATTAAATTCTATACCAGGGACAGTTTCTAAATCATATTTTTTTCCTAATTGAATAGCTTCTTCTAAACCAGCTACAGTATCATGATCAGTAACTGCAATTGCAGAATAATTTAACTTTTTAGCTGTTAATATTAATTCTTCTGGTGTAAAAGAACCATCAGAATATGTTGTGTGTAAGTGTAAATCTACAAACATAATTTACCTCCAGATATATTTATTTAAAGGCGTAAAAAAACCTGCTTGTCGGTCAGACAAACAGGTTATAGTCGTCTTTATCTCGGTTCAATAATTAACTTTATAG
>JBEPXG010000051.1:0-8254 GCA_041642015.1 Halanaerobiales bacterium | reverse complement strand
AGTGTATTTATTCTTCTACTTTTTTCTAATAAATCACCCATCTAATCTACCTCCATTTGTTTGTTTTTGTAAGTTATAAGATATATTTACTTAAATCCTTGTCTTTTACAACTTTGGCTAGTTGTTTATTTACATATTCAACATCTATTTCGACTTCAGTATTTTCAATATTATCAGGAGCATTAAATGAAAGTTTTTCTAAAAGTTTTTCCATAATTGTATGAAGTCGTCTAGCTCCAATATTTTCTGTTTGTTCATTGACCTCAAATGCAAATTCAGCAATTTCTCTAATAGCTTCATCAGTAAAGGTAATATTTAAACCTTCAGTTTCTAATAAAGCAGAATATTGTTTAGTTAATGCATTTCTAGGTTGTAATAAAATTTGTTCAAAATCATCTACTGAAAGACTATTCAATTCTACCCTTAGAGGAAATCTACCTTGTAATTCAGGTATTAAATCTGAGGGTTTTGACATATGAAAAGCTCCAGCAGCTATAAATAAAATGTGGTCTGTTTTCACAGCCCCATGTTTTGTCATAATTGTAGATCCTTCAACTATAGGTAATATATCTCTTTGAACACCTTCTCTTGATACATCTGGACCAGAACCTTTGTCTTGTCCTGCTATTTTATCTATTTCATCTAAGAATATAATACCTTGATTTTCAACAAGATCAATTGCTTCTGCTTTAACTTCTTCATTATCAATTAATTTTTTTGCTTCTTCATCTTTTAAGATATCAATTGCTTCTTTTATTTTTACTTTTCTTGTTTTTTTCTTTTTAGGGAACATATCTCCTAACATATCTTGAAAATTTATTCCCATCTCTTCAACACCTTGACCAGTAAATAGTTCTAACATTTGTGGAGAATTTTTTTCTATTGAAATTTCTATCTTTCTATCATCTAATTCTCCATCTTTCAATTTTTCCATAAGTTTTTCACGACGTCTTTGAATTCTTTGATAACTATCAGAACTTTCTTCATTTTCTTCTTCATCTGAAAGAAATGAAAATGGACTTTTTTTCTGTTTACCAGGCATTGGTAAAAGATTGTCGATTATTCTTTCTCTCGCAGCCTGAAAAGCTTCTTTTTGTACACCTTCCATTTTCTTTTCTTTAACTATTCTAATTGCACTTTCAATTAAATCTCTAACCATTGATTCAACATCACGACCAACATAACCTACTTCAGTAAATTTTGTTACCTCCACTTTTATAAAAGGGGCTTCAGCAATATTAGCTAGTCTTCTAGCTATTTCAGTTTTACCTACTCCTGTAGGACCAATCATTAGAATGTTTTTTGGAATAATTTCTTCTTGTAGGTCTTCAGCTACTAGCTTTCTACGGTATCTATTTCTTAAAGCAATAGCTACAGATTTTTTCGCTTCATTCTGTCCAATTATATATTGATTAAGTTTTTCAACTATTTGACTTGGTGTTAACTCCATAAACAACCTCCTATATAACTTATAATTCTTCTATACTAATATTGTCATTAGTATAAATACAAATATCAGCGGCAATTTTTAATGCTTTTTGTGCAATTTCTTTTGCAGATAAATCCTGGTTATTATCTAATAATGCTCTGGCAGCAGCTTTAGCATAAGGACCACCAGATCCTATTGTTAAAACTTCATCATCTGGTTCTATAACATCACCTGTACCAGAAATTAAAAGAAGTTTGTTCTTATCAGCAACAATTAATAATGCTTCTAGTTTCCTGAGCATTTTATCTGTACGCCATTCTTTTGCTAATTCTACAGCTGCACGTTCTAAATTACCATGATATTCTTCTAATTTTCCTTCAAATTTTTCAAATAATGTAAAAGCATCAGCTGATGTTCCTGCAAAACCTGCAAGAACTTGATCATTATATAATCTTCTAACTTTACGGGCACTACCTTTCATTACAGTATCACCCATTGTAACCTGACCATCTCCTGCTAATGCTACATGATTATTATATTTAACAGCAACTATTGTAGTTGCTTTTATCTTCTCCATTAGGAAAACCTCCTAAATATTTGTAAAATTATAAATCTTCTGATGGATTAAGTTTAACATAAGTTTTAAATTTGTGTCAAATAACTTAATCTTTTTTAACAGTATGTTTACATTCTTTATTTGTACATTTATAATATGCACCACGTTTTTTACTATATTTTTCTACCATCATACTACCACATTTAGGGCAATCTTTATCAGTAGGTTTATTCCATGATACAAAATCACAGTCCGGATAATTGCTACATCCATAGAAAGTTCTACCTTTTTTTGATTTGCGTTTGATTATTTCACCATCATCACACTTAGGACATTCAACACCAATTTTATCTAAATATGGTTTGGTATTTTTACATTCTGGGAAACCAGAGCAAGCTAAAAATTTACCGTATCTACCATGTTTAATAACCATTGGACGACCACATTTATCACATTTAATATCTGTTTCAATATCCATATTTACTTTTTCCATATTTTCTCTAGCTACTTTCAATCTTTCATCAAATTCTTTATAGAAATCTTTTAAAATTTGTTGCCATTTTTCTTTACCATCTTCAATCTCATCTAATCTTTTTTCTAATTGAGCAGTAAATTCAGTATCTGTAACATCAGGAAAATATTCTGTTAGTAGTTCATTTACCGTTTTTCCAAGATCAGTTGGGATAAAGTACTTATTTTTTTTATCAACATAATTTCTAGAAACAATTTTAGATAAAGTAGGAGCATAAGTACTTGGTCTACCTATTCCTTCTTCTTCCATAGTTTTTACTAAAGAAGCTTCAGTAAATCTTGGGGGTGGATTTGTGAAATGCTGTTCAGGATTAATTTCTTCTGCTTTTATAGCATCTCCCTCATCTACACCTGGTATTTTATCATCATTATTATCTGAATCAAAGAGTTTTAAAAATCCATCAAATATTAATTTTGAACCATTATATCTAAAGTTATATTTTCCATTTAAAATATCAATTGTATATGTTTCATATACAGCAGGTTTCATCTGACTACCAACAAATTGATTCCATATTAATGTATAAAGTGCTTTTTGATCACTTGTTAGATATTTAGAAATTTCATCTGGAGATCTAAAAGCAGAAGTAGGACGAATTGCTTCATGTGCATCTTGAGTATTACTTCCTTTTTTACCATAAGTTTTACCTTTTTGATAATATTTTTCTCCAAAGTTATTTTTAATATAATTTTCAGCTTCATTACGAGCTTCATTTGAAAGCCTTGTACTATCAGTTCTAATATAACTTATTAAACCAACTGTCCCTTCACTACCAATATCTATACCTTCATAAAGTTGTTGGGCAATAAACATTGTTTTTTTAGCTGAAAAATTAAGAATTGATGATGCTCTTTGTTGTAATGTTGATGTTGTAAATGGTGGATATGGATTTCTTCTTCTTTTTCTAATTTTAATATCATCAATAATATATTTATTTTCTTTTAGTGTGTTTAAAACTTCATCAACTTCTTTTTGACTGCCCAATTTAAAATCATCACTATCAATTTTAAATAAATCAGCTTCAAAATTTGTTTCACCATCCGAAAATACTGCAGTTATTGACCAGTATTCTTCTGGCTCAAATTTATCTATTTCTTCTTCTCTTTCACAAATTATTTTAACAGCTACTGATTGTACACGACCTGCACTAAGTCCTTTTCTAACTTTTTTCCAAAGTAATGGACTTAACTTATATCCCACAAGTCGATCTAATAGTCGTCTGGCTTGTTGTGAATCAACTAAATTTTGATCAATTACTCTAGGATTATTTATTGCTTTTTTTATAGCACTTTTTGTTATCTCATTAAATTCTATCCTATTTTTATCTTCATCTAACTTTAACGCCCTTGATAGGTGCCAGGAAATTGCCTCTCCTTCTCTATCAGGGTCAGTAGCCAAATATATATTATCACTTTTCTTTTTTGCTTTTCTAAGTTTTTTAAGTATTTTTCCTTTTCCTCTTATTGTAATATAGTTTGGTTTAAAATTATCTTCTATATCAATACCCATCTTGCTTTTAGGTAAATCAACTACATGACCCATTGAAGCTTCAACATCGTAATTTTTACCTAAAAACTTCTTGATAGTTTTTGCTTTTGCTGGTGACTCCACAATTACAAGATTCTTTTTAGACATTATCTAACTGACCTCCAAAATTATTTAGTTTATATATTTAAAATCTTTTGATAATTTAGTGGAAAATTCCCTAAAGTGATTTGAAATATATTCAATTCTTTTCTCATCTTCAACTACATCTTGTATCAAATCCCAAAAGTCGAAATCTTTACTATTATTATAATATACATTTTGTATTATTTTATTAATAACTGTTTCAGTTTCTTTTATTGTAATTACATTCATTAATAATAGTCTTTTAATCAAACCTCTGTATTCTTTTGGAAGATACATTTTTTCTTGTACTGTAAATACTCGATTTAAAAATTTTCTTTTAGATATTCCTTCTAAGTTTTCACCTTCAATAATTTCTGGCTTTTCAAAAATTAATTGAAAAGCTTCATCAATATCATCTAAATCATAACCCATATCAACTAAATCATCAATCAAATCTTTTTGATCGACAACATCATCTCCACTATTTAATAACTCTTCTATTAAGTAATTTAAAATATCAAATATTTTTTCTTTCATTATATATCTGCAGGAAACTCCTGCTAATACCTCCTTGAATTGAATTGCTTTTTTATACAACTATTATAATATTATAGATGTTTTATATTTGTTTGTAAAGGATTTTTCAATATTCAAAGATGATTTTATGTTAATTTATAATAAAAATCAACCCAATTTAGAGACTTTCTTTAGGTATTCTTCCATATTAAACTTTCTTTCTAATCCGTTTTTATTCATATATCTAACTTTACCAAATATTTTTCTTTCTTTCCAAGCTCTATCATGTTTACCAAAAATCCAGGCAGCTCCTGCATATCCATTTGGATCTCTACCATCTAAAAAATATTTATTATTCAAATATAATATTATTTCAAATGCTTGTTGAGGACTTTCAGTCCATTCTAATACTTTTTTGCCCCAATACATTCTCATATAACCATTCATATATCCGCTCTTAACCATTTCCTTTTGAGCAGAATTCCAATATTTATCATGAGTATTAAAGTTTTCTAATTCTTTTAGAGAATATAAATAATCTCTTTTATCATTTTTATGATCCATTAATGTTTTATATGCCCAATCGGGTAAGATGTTCTCTAGAGAATTAGAGTAATTTTCATTAAAATATATATAATTAAAACTGAGTTCTCTTCTTATTACTAGTTGTTCAATAAAATTATCCGCTTTAATTTTAGATTCTTTTACCTTTTTATAGATATAGTGAGGAGATATTTGACCGAAATGTAAATAAGGGCTTAGATAAGAAGTACAGTCTTGGTCAGGGTTACTACCTTTTTCTTCATAATCTTTTAATTTTTTATCGATAAAATAATTAAGTTTTTTTACAGCTTGAGATCTACCACCTTTAAATATACTGCTTGGTTTAACTGATTTATCTATATTTAAATTATTTATAACAAGTTCAATGTTATCAAATTTAATACTCTCTAAATTAATATCTATAGATTTATTTTCTAATTTATAATCGTTATTACAAACATCTATAAATCTAACTACTTTATTTGATATTTTTTTCCGAATTGTATAGGCAGCATATTCTTCTTTATCAGATGCTATATCCACAGGCACAATTGTATTTGTATTAACCATTAAAAATCTACAACTTAGTTGTTTTGCTAACAGTTCTTTCCAATTTTTTACTACTTTAAGATATCCACGATCTGTAATAATCATTACAGCTTTCTCACTTAATTTTTTAATATTGTCTACTGGATTACCTTTTTGTATAATAAATTTAATACCCTTATTATCAAACTTATCCTTTACTTCTTTTAAACCTTCTAACATAAAATGATAATGTCGATAATTTGCATCTGGAAAATCATCTGTTAAATTAAAAAAAACCACTAATGGTACTTCTATTTCATTTGCTTTTTGAACTGCATAATTTAAAGCAGGATTATTATCTACTCTTTGTGCAGCTTGCATCCAGTAAAGTATATACTCATTTTTCTTTATTTTTCCCTCACGTAAAACTTTTATATTTTCTTTAAGCATAAATATCATTCCTAAAAATTATCAAATTTTAAAAAAGCCCCCTTAGCGGGGGCTGTAAGTAATCTTTTTATAAATTTAAGTCTTCAATTAAATCTTGTAAATTTGGTTTTCCAATCTCTTGTAATTCATATCTTACTCTTGTATGAGGTTTATCGATATCAATTATTTTTGTTAGATCAATTGGAGTACCAATCACAACTGCTTCAGCATCTGAATTTTTTATTGTTTCTTCTAAATCTTTCATCTGCTTTTTACCATAACCCATAGCTGGTAAAATATCTGATAAATGATCATATTTAGCAAATGTATCTTTAAGTGATCCAACAGCAAATGGTCTAGGATCAATTAATTCTTTTGCACCAAACTTACGTGCAGCAATAGCACCTGCTCCATATTTCATATTTCCATGGGTTAATGTAGGACCATCTTCAACAACCAATACTCTTTTACCTTTTATCATTTCAGGATCTTCAACAAAGATTGGTGAAGCAGCATCTACAATTGTAGCTTCTGGATTTACTTTTTGAATATTACTTCTAACTTTGTCTACATTTTCAGGATTAGCAGTAGATACTTTATTAATTAAAGCTACATCTGCTAATCTTAAGTTGATTTCTCCAGGATAATATTCAAGCTCATGTCCAGGTCTATGTGGATCTACTAATGTAATCATTAAATCTGGATTATAAAATGGCATATCATTATTACCACCATCCCATAAAATTACATCTGCATCTTTTTCAGCTTCTCTTAATATTTTTTCATAATCTACACCTGCATATAGAATATTACCACGTTCAATATGAGGTTCATATTCTTCCATTTCTTCAATTGTACAGTTGTGTTTTTCCATATCTTCATATTTTTCAAAACGTTGAACTGATTGAGCAACTAAATCTCCATAAGGCATTGGGTGTCTAATTACAACAACTTTTTTACCCATTTCATTTAAAATATCTGAAACTCTACGAGTTGTTTGACTTTTACCTACACCTGTTCTTACAGCACAAACAGCTATTATTGGAACATCTGACTCTAACATAGTTGAATCTTTACCCATCATTTTAAAGTCTGCACCAGCTGCCATTACTTGTGAACCTTTACTCATTAAATATTGATAACTTACATCACTATAAGCAAAAACAACTTCATCAATATTTTTTTCTTGAATGATTTCATCGATATCATCTTCAGAATAAATTGGAATCCCTTCTGGATAATTCTCACCTGCTAATTCAGCTGGATACTTACGCCCTTCAATATCAGGTATTTGTGTTGCAGTAAAAGCAACAACTTCATAATCATCATTATCTCTAAAAAAAGTGTTAAAGTTATGAAAATCCCTTCCTGCTGCACCCATTATTAAAACTCTTCTTTTCATCAAATTTCCTCCTTATTAGAAATTTTATACATTTATTAATATTTATACGTCTTAGTATATATATTAAATGTTAAGGTTTGAAATCCTGCTTTAATTAACTAAATATTTTAATAATTTGTATCATTTAGAAAATATACACCTAGTGTTCCTGGTCCTGAGTGTGCCCCAATAGCTGATCCAATCATGTTAATTATATATCCTTGGGGTTTAAATTTATTTTGAATCATATTTTTTAACTTTTGAGCACCTTCTAAATCATCACCATGGCTAATTGCAATAATCTGTCGATTCAAATTACTACCTCTTTCTTCCATGATTTCAATTATTCTTTCCATAACTTTAGTTCTACCTCTTTTTTCTTCAAGAGGTTCTAATTTACCTTCCTGAACATCTAAAATAGGTTTAATATTAAGTAAACCACCTACAAAGGCAGCAGTTCTGCTCACTCTTCCACCTCTTCTTAAATATTCAAGATTATCTACAGTAAATATATGTTCCATATGATCTTTGTCATGATTTATAATATTGAGTATTTCCTCTTTAGATTTACCTTCTTGAGCCATCTTAGCAGCTTTATATACTAAAAGTCCATAGCCCAAAGAAGCACATCTTGAATCAATAATATCAATATCTAAATTATCATATTCTTCTTTTAAATTATTTTTTACAACTACTGATGACTGATAAGTTCCTGATAATTTTGATGAA
>JBEPXG010000050.1:7987-8306 GCA_041642015.1 Halanaerobiales bacterium | reverse complement strand
TGTAATATTAACGTTTTTAGCTGGAGAGAATCCAGTAGTACATCTATTTGCAGGGAGTTTAATATTAGGTGCTTTCTTTATGGCAACTGATATGGTAACATCACCTGTAACTAAAAAAGCAAGATGGATTTTTGGAATTGGAGCCGGACTTTTAGTTGCTATTATAAGGCTATGGGGCGGTTATCCAGAAGGTGTAATGTATTCAATTCTTTTAATGAATACAACTGTACCGCTTTTAGATAGATATTTAAAGCCAAAAACTCTGGGAGTGGTGAAATAATATGGATACAAAAATTTCTAAATTAGTTATAACCCTAGC